>CALSAT010000101.1:0-10237 GCA_943372905.1 Bacteroides fragilis
GGAATTTAAGGTCACACACAATTTTGGAGACATCGCCGGCGACTTTGGCGGATTAAAAAACTTTTTCGGTCTCGACAACAACGTCGATGTACGCATCGCTTTTCAAACAGGCATAGGGAAAAAACTGGACCTTACCCTGGCCCGTTCCAAAGGCGCCAGCAAGCAACAACGCCTCTGGGAAATGGGATTGAAATACCAGCTCTTACAACAATTGGAAAATGATCCTTCACATCCAGTATCTCTTGCTTTATACGCCAATGCCGTGGTCGCATCGAACACCGCAAGTACAACGCCTAACCTGGACCATAGCTACAAAGGAATATCGGAGCGTACCAGCAATGTGTTCCAGCTAATACTGGCCCGCAAAATGGGTAAGTTCAGTGTGCAACTAAACCCCACAGTGGTCACCCGCGGTTATTCCATCTCCTACGATCAGAAAACGATCTTTGCCCTCGGCGGCGCTGTTCGCATACCGGTATCAGGCAGGGTAAATATCCTTGTAGATTATTTTCATCCCTTCCGCTCTCAAAGCAGTAAAGACTCTTTTTCCGTTAGAGAAAATATCAAGTTTTCTGACCCGCTCGGTATAGGGCTCGAGCTGGTAACCGGC
Organism: Bacteroides fragilis; assembly: GCA_943372905.1. GTDB lineage: Bacteria > Bacteroidota > Bacteroidia > Chitinophagales > Chitinophagaceae > JJ008. The sequence continues at coordinate 611 of CALSAT010000101.1, forward strand.
CGCCACGTTTTTCATCTCAATTTCACCAATGCCACAGAAATACTCGAAAACAGGTTCATTCCCCGCACCGTTACCTCATGGGGTGATGGCGAGTTTCGCTGGGGCTTCACCATCTCCAGGCAGTTCACCGTTTGGAAGGATAAGAAAAAATAAAACCGGTAAGCTATCGGTCATACAATACCCAAAGTCTGCCATATTGCCCTCATGAAAATGCTAAGATCGTACAGGCCAAATAGCCTCAAATTCGAAACTCCCGTCATCGGCGGGAGTTTTTCTTTTTGTTACCGGAAGAACTTCCTCTGGCGATGAGGAAACTCGCTCCGGCGATGAGTAAACTCGCTCCGGCGATGAGTAAACTCGCTCCGGCGATGAGTAAACTCGCTTTGGCGACGAGTAAACTCGCTCTGGCGATGAGGAAACTCGCTCCGGCGATGAGGAAACTCGCTTTGGCGACGAGGAAACTCGCTCTGGCGATGAGGAAACTCGCTCCGGCGATGAGTAAACTCGCTCTGGCGATGAGGAAACTCGCTCCGGCGATGAGTAAACTCGCTTTGGCGACGAGGAAACTTCCGTTGGCGATGAGGAAACTCGCCTTGGCGATGAGGAAGTTACCTTTGGCAATGAGGAAACTTTTTTGCAACGAACCGGCTGCCTTAGCTGTCTCCCGAACATGAAAGTGAAGATCAAAGAAAATTCATGGGTCGCAAAAATAGCTGCTGCGAAAATGAAAGCAGATAAAGTGGCCATCGTGTTTGGTAACACCATTCATCTCCACAATACCACCTCCAACGAGTTTTTGCAGGACAAGCAATGGGTTTGTCACGAGCTGAAACATGTGGAGCAATACCAGCGAAATGGCTTTGCAGGGTTTCTTTTTAAATATGTGTTTGACTGGATGAAGAACGGCTACTACAACAATAAATTCGAAGTCGAAGCCCGGAAAAGCGAAGAAGATGAGGAATTGATCAAAAAAACCCAATTCATTTAATTGATCAGCCATTCCACTTCCCCAAAATCGAATTCTTCCTCCACGGCATGCTGAACAACTAACCGCCCCACCGGCGATACTTTTTTTACCACCGCTTCGAACACCCTGCTCCCTTTTCTGAATTTTACCAAATTGTCTTTCATGTACAAACAACGGAGGTATTGTTCATAAATACTCTCAAATCCATCATGGAGCAGCAAAGAGTACTTTTCATTAATTACAGTACAAAGTTCCTTGGCCAATACAGCAGGGTCAAAGTGTCTCCCCGTGATTTGTTTAAGTGAAACCGGGTTCGGCAGGTCCTCCGGAAATATCGTTTGGTTAATATTAATACCAATGCCCGCCACTGCGCAGTCCCAGGAGCCGCCCCCCGCCTCCCGGCTGCCAACTATTGATTCTATCAAGATCCCTCCCGCCTTTCTGTTTTGCCAGTACAGGTCATTCGGCCATTTTATCTTAGTGTCATCGCCCGCATAGCGTCTGAAAAAATCATGTATAGCCAGCGCCACGCAGGCACTCAGTTGAAACTGTTGTGAAATAAGCAGTGGTTGTGGATTTAATATAATACTCAGCATAATATTAGTGCCCTTTTCAGAAGCCCAGCTTTTGCCCCGTTGCCCTTTGCCGGCGGTCTGTTCATGGGCAAAGATGGCCATGCCATGAAGGGCTAAAAGCTGCCTCCCTGTCTGTCTTTCAGACCGTTCTGTCATACTGGAGGCCAGTATTTGCTGCCGGGCATAGTTGTTGGTGCTGTCAACCGATTGCAGTTCAATAAATGGCGAACCGATAATATGAGGAGTAGGGGGGTGTGGCAATTAATTGCTATTTTTGACAAAGTAAACTGGTTTATGGTAAAAGACTGCCAGATCAATCTGTTAGCCTCGCCCGGACCAGAAAATAATACAAACTAAAATACTCACATTATTTGGAACAACTGGCATCACTGACCAACCGCAAGAAAAGTGCAGCAAGGTTAACGAGGAGCTCAAAAATCATCAAAACCATCATTGCAGCTATCCAGGAAAAAAAAGGAGAGAATATCATTTCCCTTGACCTGAGGAAGATTAATGAAGCGGTAGCTGATTTTTTTATTATATGTGAAGCAGGCAATCAGCCGCAGATAAGGGCCATTGCTGAAAACATAGAATATCAGGTACGGGAAAATTGCGGCGAAAATCCCTATCATCATGAAGGATATAGCAGCCTGCATTGGGTACTGATTGATTATGTGAACGTAGTAGTGCATGTTATGCTGCCGGACAACAGGAAGTTTTACCGCCTGGAAGAAATGTGGAGCGATGCTGCCTCTAAAGAGCACAATGAGTAATGTTAAAAATCATCACCGGACAAACTTTTTGGAACTATAATCATTAATTAGTAGGACACCGTAAATAATAATATGTCAGACCCCAATAATAAAAACGAAAACAGACCACCCCGATTTCCTAACCGCCCTCCTGGTGGAGATCCAAACCAGGAGCCGAAAAAAGGTCCCCGTTTCAGCATATACTGGATATATGCAATCATATTTGCCATACTGATTGGGTTTCAATTGTTCAGCACCTTTTCCGGCAATATGGCCAAGATTACCGAGCTGGAATTTAGAAATATGATTGCCGCCGGCGATGTTGAAAAGTACACCATCATTGATAACCGCAAAGTGGTAAAAGTTATTCTTACACCCCAGGGCAGAAAGAAGAACGAGCTTAAGCTTAAAGATGCAGGAAGGATAAGTGAAAAGGGACCACACATGAGTTTTAAAATAACGAGTGGCGATACCTTTAAGAAAGGCATGGATGATTTCTACAAGGAAAATCCGGCAATTGCCAAAGTTCCAAACGACGTTGACAATGAAAGAGACTGGTTTGGTGGTATCCTGCAATTCTTATTACCCGTTTTACTATTCGTGGGGCTCTGGATATTACTAATGCGCAAAATGGGCGGCGGTGCCGGTGGCGGTGCCGGGCCTGGCGGTATCTTCAATATTGGAAAATCCAAAGCCACCCTGTTTGATAAAGGAACAAAAGTGAACATCACTTTTGCCGATGTAGCGGGGTTGGATGAAGCGAAAGTAGAAGTAATGGAGATCGTTGACTTTTTAAAGAATCCAAAGAAATACACCAATCTCGGTGGTAAAATACCCAAAGGTGCGTTACTCATCGGTCCTCCCGGCACGGGCAAAACACTGCTGGCAAAGGCCGTAGCAGGTGAAGCACAAGTGCCGTTTTTCAGCTTAAGCGGTTCCGATTTCGTGGAAATGTTCGTAGGCGTGGGCGCCAGCCGGGTGAGAGATCTGTTTAAGCAGGCAAGAGAAAAAGCCCCCTGTATCATATTCATAGACGAGATAGATGCCATCGGTCGTGCCCGCGGAAAGAATGCAATGATGAGCAATGATGAAAGAGAAAGCACACTGAACCAGCTGCTCGTGGAAATGGACGGCTTTGGTACCGATGTGGGCATTATTGTACTTGCAGCTACCAACCGGCCGGATGTATTAGATACCGCATTACTGCGCCCGGGCCGTTTCGACCGGCAGATCACTATCGACAAACCAGACCTGGTAGGTCGTGAGGCGATCTTCAAAGTGCACCTGAAACCGATCAAGATATCAAAAACACTGGACATACATAAGCTGGCTGAACAAACACCAGGATTTGCAGGTGCAGATATTGCCAACGTATGTAATGAAGCCGCACTCATCGCTGCCAGGAAAAATAAAGAAGCTGTGGATATGCAGGATTTTCAGGATGCAGTAGACAGAGTGATAGGAGGGTTAGAAAAGAAAAATAAGATCATTTCTCCGGAAGAAAAAAAGATCATCGCTTTCCACGAAGCAGGACACGCCGTATGCGGCTGGTATCTGGAGCATGCTTACCCGTTACTAAAGGTTACCATCGTACCAAGAGGCACCGCAGCGCTGGGCTATGCGCAATACACTCCGAAAGAGCAGTACCTGTATAATGTGGATCAGCTGACAGACCAGATCTGCATGACACTTGGTGGCCGTGCCAGCGAAGAGATATTCTTCCATAAGATCTCCACCGGTGCGCAGAACGATCTGCAGCAAATTACCCGCATCGCTTATTCCATGGTTACCGTATATGGTATGAATGATAAAGTAGGCAATATCAGCTTTTATGATCCGCAACAGGAGAATGCTTTTACCAAGCCCTACTCCGATGAAACTGCTAAAATGATCGACCATGAGGTAAGGAAGCTGATCGATGATGCATACGAGAAAACGAAGAACCTCTTGAAAGAAAAAAGAGACGATGTAGAAAAGCTGGCCAATGCATTACTGGAAAAAGAGGTGCTGTTTCAAAGTGATGTGGAAATGCTGATCGGCAAGCGTCCTTTTGAAGAAAAGAAACCATTAACAGATGAAGTTCCGGTTGCCGAAGTGGTAGAAGGAACAATAGCAGAGACAGAGCCTAAAAAAGAAGATGAAAAAGCAACAGGTGAGCAGACTGGCACCATTGGTTTAGCACCTTCTATTTAATTGGTGATTATGAACGTTTCTCCATCAAAAGAAAATATTTTAAAGAAGATCCGCAAGGCGTTGAGTCACTCAACGCCTTTGCCTTTTCCGCAAAGCGAAGGCAATCAGCCGGTATTTCAGCCATTACAGCAGGAGGTGGAAGTAGAATTTGCAGAACAATTCACCAAACTGCAGGGAAAATTCATTTACTGCATCAACCGGCAGGAACTGGCCTTTCAGCTCAGCAGCCTGGTAAAAAAGCAGGATTGGCAAAAGGTATATTGCCTGGAAGATAAACTTATCGAATCAGTCATCGGCCAGTTATCAGAAAGGCTCATGAAAACAGGGCTCGCTGGTTGCGATGTATCTATTACTGGTTGCGAATACCTGGTGGCCAGAACGGGTAGTATCGTTATGTCATCAGCTCAGCTTAGCGGCCGCACTACCAGTGTGTATGCGCCTGTTCATATTTGTATTGCTTATACCAGCCAGTTGGTATACGATCTGAAAGATGCCTTGCAGGGTGCCAGGGAAAAATATGGCGATCAATTGCCTTCTCTTATCACTTTTGCCACCGGCCCCAGCCGCACCGCAGATATTGAAAAAACCCTTGTAGTGGGAGTACATGGTCCCAAGGAGGTGTATTTATTTTTGGTAGAAGGGTAAGTAAAATTGCTGCTGGAGTATTCTCTTTTCCTCCTTTTCTCTTTTGATGTCTTAGCTTATCTTTATAATATGACAAATCCAGGCATATATCAGCTTTTCGTGTACGGCTCACTACGCAGTGGCTTTCGCAGCCCCGTGTATGAATATATCAGCCGCTTTTTTAAATTCATCGGCGAAGCCAAAGTAAAAGGTAAACTATATGATATGGGCAGCTATCCGGCTGGTGTGCCTGCTGAAGATGATAGTTTTATTATTGGCGAATTATACCAGGCAAAAAATGAACATGAGTTTTCCTGGGCTATCGGCCAGTTGGATGATTACGAAGGGGTAGCGGTAGAACCAGATGAAGTGCAACTGTACCGAAGGGAGGTAACAGAGGTACATTTCAACAACCAAATATCCAAAGCCTGGATATACTGGTACAATGGCAATGTGGCTAACCGTCCGGTAATAGCCTCCGGCGATATGATGGAATATCTACACAAAAAATAGACTATGATGAGACTTATCAATGCACTTTCATTCATACTCACAACTTTTTTACTTCAGTCCTGCGAGTTTAGTTGTTCCGTAGGAAACAAAGAAGACGATCAAAGGAATGAAGCGACTAAAAAAATATCACGGATATATAACGAGATCGATCTGCAGGAAAACGGGGTAAAAGTTGAAAAGGCATACCTGGCATTTAGTGATGGAAATAATGTACCCGAAGGGAATGTGATCGATTTTACAGAACCTGTGAAGGTGAAGTTGGTAATGGTAATTGAAAAGGGATGGAAAGAGACTGATGGTAAATCAAGTATAGATGCCTCTGAGAAAATAGAAGCAGAAACAGGAGAAGTATTGCTGAATGAGGAAAGTCTTTTCGGAAATCGTTTTCCGGAAGGTATGCCGGCGGAAGATGCCAGAACAGTGGCTTTAAGTGCATCGGTTAATCTTAAAAATCCTGTCAAACCCTTAACGGCTTTCATTGTTTCATTCAGGGTTTGGGATAAGAACAGCGAGGCATTTGTAACCGGAAGCTATAAGCTCTATGCAAAATAATTAAATCGCAACAGGATCGTTTCACAAATAACAGTAGTGGGTCAAAAAATTTATTTCCTTTCCGACTTTCACCTGGGAGCACCCGACCATGCCAGCAGCCTTGAAAGAGAAAAATTGCTGGTACAATTCTTCGATGAAATTAGCGCAGACGCTGCCGAAATTTTCCTTGTAGGCGATATGTTTGATTTCTGGTATGAATACAAAAGGGTCGTGCCAAAAGGATATGTTAGGTTGCTTGGCAAGCTGGCCGAGTTATCCGATGCAGGAATAATCATGCATTTCTTTGTTGGCAATCATGATATGTGGATGAGGGATTATTTTCAACAGGAATTGAATATCCGGGTCTATTTTCACCCACAAGAATTTGAAAGAAATGGAATAAAATTCTTAATAGGCCATGGAGATGGGCTCGGACCCGGTGACCATGGGTATAAACGGTTAAAAAAAGTATTCCGCAACCCAGTCAGTAAATGGCTGTTTGGAATTTTTCCGCCACGACTGGGTATGGGATTGGCCAATTATATGAGCCGCCGCAGCCGTGCACAAACCGGCGTGTCGGAGGAAACTTTTTTGGGCGAAGACAAAGAATGGCTCATTATTTATTGCAAAGAAGTGCTATCTGAAAAAAAGGTTGATTTTTTTGTGTTTGGACATAGACACCTGGCCATTGATTTTCGTCTCTCAGAAGGCAGCAGATATATTAACCTCGGTGATTGGATACGATACTATACCTATGCAGTGTTTGACGGAGAACGGCTGGAACTTAAATCATATAAAGGACAGGAAGAGAAGATCATACGGAATTAAATGAAAAGTATAATCAGCATATTAATCGGATTGTTGCTGCCATTTGTAATGGCCGCACAGGATGATTCTGCCTTTGTTCATATAAAAACTATCAGAGGTGATATTGTTGATTTCACGGTTGATAACCTGGATAATATTTATATCATAAATAGTAAGAACCAGATCCGGAAGCTGGATATCAATGGCGATTCCGTAGCGGCTTTTAATGATGTAAGAAAATTTGGGAAAGCTACATTTATTGATGCGTCTAACCCGTTAAAAGTATTACTGTACTATAAAGACTTTACCACTGTTGTGGTACTGGACAGGTTTCTTAATATCCGCAATAGCATAGATTTGCGGAAGCAAAATATTTTCCAGGTAAAAGCCATCAGCCAATCTTACGATAACAGGATATGGATATTTGACGAACTGGAAAATAAACTGAAGAAAATGGATGAGGATGGCAGGCTTTTACAGGAAACACCCGATTTCAGGCTGCTGCTGGGTAAGGCCATTTCACCGGTACGTATTTTTGATGAAAACAAGTATGTTTACCTCTACGATTCCACTAACGGAATATATGTATTTGATTATTTCGGGGCTTTAAAGAATAATATTCTGATACAGCACTGGCAAAATCTGAAGGTAGCCGGTAACTATATTTTTGGCCTGAAGTCAGACTCTCTATATCGCTACGAAATAAACAATTTCCAATACGATGAATGGAAAATACCAGAACAGTTGTTTCAGAGCAAAGTGTTCAATTTTACTGCTACCCGGCTGTATGCACTCAAGAATGATGCTATCGAGATTTATTCCATCCGTTAGCCCAATTAATCTTCCATTATAGTTAATTCGATATTTTTGACTCATGAATGATTTTCTGGAGCAGATCTGGTGGGGCAATCCCGTTAAGAATTACCTGATTGTAGCTGGCATTATACTTTTTGTATGGCTGCTCAAGCGGTTTATTTCCCATTACCTGGCCGGGTTACTGCATAAGGTCGTTCATAAAATATGGAAGAATATCGATAAAAAATCTTTCATCAGCCTGGTGGTAAAACCGCTGGGCCTGTTTCTTGCAGTGCTGGTTTCCATTGTAACGTTGTATAAACTTAATTTTCCGCAAGAGTTAGATGCGGACGTGTACAAGTACACAGTGAAACAGATTACCCACTGTATTGGCAATATAATTCTCATCGTCTCATTTACTTCCCTGCTCATACGTATCATCGATTTTGTGGCTATGATCCTGGAGAAAAGGGCCAATCTTACAGCTGACCAGTCAGACAACCAGCTGATCGTTTTTTTTAAAGATTTTTTTAAAGTCATTCTTGTCATCATTGGAATAATGATGGTGTTGCGTTATGCTTTTGGTCTGAATGTAGGAGGGTTGCTTACAGGGCTTAGTATTGTTGGCGCAGCCATAGCTCTTTCTCTGCGGGAAAGTCTGGAGAACCTGATAGCTTCTTTTATTATCTTCTTTGACAAACCATTTGTTACAGGTGATGTGGTAAAAGTGTTGAATATAACGGGCGCAGTAGAAAGAATAGGGTTGCGGAGCACCCGTATCCGGACGGATCAGAAAACATTCGTTACAGTACCCAACAAGCAAATGGTGGATAGTGTGCTGGACAATCTTTCCCTGCGCACACAGCGAAAAGGAGAGTTGAGGCTGTATCTGGATCAGTCGGCTACTGCAAAACAGATAGAACAATTATTAGCTTCAATAGAGAAAAAATTGTTCAGGGATGAAATAGAAAACAGTTCTGTTTATTTGAATGATATTTCTATTAACTCATTTGATGTCATTGCAGAATACTATACCCGTCCAACAGCCATCGAAGAATTCAACATTCTGAAGCAGGAAATAAACCTGGCAATGATCCAAACGTTGGAAGATCATAAATTGGAACTGGCCGGTATGGCAATGGATGTGAAAGTAAGCAACGGCAACACAGAATAATCTGCCTTCCGTAGAAGTTTGTCCTCGCCGGTATTTTCTTTGCTATATCAAAGGAGCTTTGCCTAATTTTAAGGATACCATCCGGGCATGAAGAAACACCTGTTTTTTTTCTTTTTTATTCAATTGTCATTTTGGCTGCAAGGCCAGGTACCTGCTTTATATTTTGAGAAATTTACCACACAAAACAGACTGTCTCACAATAAGGTCAATTGTATTCTGGAAGATAAGCGTGGCTTTATGTGGATTGGTACCAATGATGGATTAAACCGGTTTGATGGAAATAACTTTTTGGTATTCAGGAACCAATCAGGAAACAAAGCGAGTCTTTCAGGAAATATTATCACTGGTTTATTGGAAGATGAAGAAGGTATATTATGGATCGCTACTGAGGACGGAGGGTTAACAAAATATGATTACAGGCGGCCACCGAGAGAACAGTTTACACAATTCAAACATTTACCCGGGGATACCAATTCGTTACCTGCCAATACCATACTGGCCATGCAGCAGGACCGTACAGGAGCTTTATGGCTGGCAGTAAGTGCAAACTCTGTCATACGCTTTGACAAAGCGACTGGGCGTTTTGATAAACCATTACCGGCTGGCTCCCGCAAAACAGCTTTAGCATTAGAAATGGGAAACGATGATTGGCTTTGGGTGGGCAGACAAGGGGGAGGTATGCTGAAAGTAAATGCA
>CALSAT010000102.1:0-10225 GCA_943372905.1 Bacteroides fragilis
AAAGACGACTATTCAGATACACGGTGAGCATCCTGAATTAATGAAGTACCTGGAGGAAATGCCTATTACTATACCGGATACAGGACAGCCAATTATTACCAACGCTATTTTGGATGAGTACAATGAATCATTGCAGACATTACTGCTTAAGTATTCCCGCCTGAGAAAATGAGCAGGTGATATTTACATTCTTCCATCAGACCTGGAAGTTTGATGTAAAGGCATTTGGTAAAACACTCTTATATAAAATATAATTATGAAAATAAATATTGGTATTACGGAGAATAACCTGGAGAAAAGTATTGCTCTTTTATCTGTGTTACTGGCAGATGAAATGCTCTTGTATGTAAAAACGAGGAAGTTTCACTGGAATGTTTCCGGGGGGAGCTTTATGGAGTTGCATAAATTATTCGAGGCCCAGTATGCAGAGTTGGAAGAAACTATTGACCTGGTGGCAGAACGAATCGGTAAGCTGGGTGGAAAAACTATTGGCACCATGAAAGAGTTCTCAGACGCCGCAAGACTTACGGAGTCACCCGGCAAGTATGCTTCACAGAAGGAAATGCTGAAAGAACTGCTGGAGGATCATGAATTGATCGTAAGTGAATTACGAAAAGACATTGACACCAGCAGCGAAAAGTCGAAAGATGCAGGCACGATCGATTTTATTACCGGCCTGATGGAACAGCATGAGACAGCAGCCTGGGTGCTGAGAAGATATCTGAACTAACAGAAGAAGAGTTTCGGGGATGCCTTAGCCGGTGCAGCAGTTTCGCCTGTTTGGTGATTCTTCCAAATGTGAGAAAAATATAACTGTTAAGTCTAATTCTGTAACTGTATTCCTTCAATACAAAGTGACCTTTATGCTGTGAAAATTCTTTCACACTTAATACAGATAATATGAACAGCACAGAGCTAAAAGGAAACTGGAATGAAACCAAAGGCAAGCTTAAGCAAAAGTTTGCAGAATTGACGGATAATGACCTGATGTACACAGAAGGGAAAAAGGAAGAGATGATGGGCAAATTGCAAAAAAAGCTTGGTAAGACCAAAGAGGAATTGGATAAGCTTATTGGATCACTGTAAACTTTGGATGTTTTTCGTTTAGGTTATACATTTAGGAGTGACATAAAACTATACCTGTGGAAAATGGAGTGCTCGAAAAATCAACATCACATATTATTGTGGAAATAATTGAGTATGTTACTAATTCTGTGGTGATAAAGACCATCATCAAAAAATCCACCGGTAATATCAGTGTTATGTCTTTTGACAGTGGGGAAGGATTAACGGAGAAGACAACCCCGTTTGACACTTTTGCCCAGATCATAGATGGTAAAGCAGATATTGTGATCGATAGTGTATCCCATATACTGGAGAAGGGGCAGGGCATTATCATCCCGGCACATTCTCCCAATTTTATCAGGCCCAACGGACGTTTCAAAATGATACTTACTATTATTAAAGACGGGTATGAGTGAAGAGGATGCTGATCATCATACCATAAATCAACAGTATGAATAATTTACTTTATGTAGTAGCAGTGGTGCTGGTAATTGCCTGGCTGATTGGTTTTTTAGGATTGCATGCAGGAGGGTTGATTCATGTACTACTGGTAATAGCTGTGGTAGCTATTCTTCTCAGGGTCATCTCCGGAAGAAGGTCAGTATAAAGACGCAGTGATTTATCAGGAGATACACCTGGTTCCATTCCATTTCTCTGAAACAGGATGGATAATATGACAGTTAAATAAAAGCCCCTGTAAATACAGGGGCTTTAACCTAAACCAACTGCCATGAGAAATTTGCTAAGCGCAAATTCGAACCATAAACTTGTTGTCTGCTTGCCCGGCTTTGTATTTATGTATTAGCGGACAATGATAAAGATGGCACATAACTTTTGGATCTGTATTACACGCTATAGTATTGGGCTTATATAATTCACAGATTACTCTTCGGATAGCTGTAATCCATAGTAGAAGTGTGAAAGATGTAACGCTTTATTCCAGGTGTATAATGTTACAGACTGCTGGTTTAAAGAAATTTGCAGTACACAATTTAAATATTTTATTATGCCACTATTTACAATTCTAATCGTTTTGATAGTTACGGGGGTACTTCTTTGGCTGATCAATACTTATTTGCCGATGGACCGGAAAATAAAGAATATTCTTAATGCAGTAGTGGTCATTGTATTGGTTATCTGGCTGCTGAATGCATTTGGTATCCTTGCATCGATGAAGAGTGTTCGTGTCTGAACCGGATAGAAGTAATCATAACCTCATTACTCATCCCGCCTAACGAATGTGGCGCTGCTACAGTCCTGCTGTACCAGGCCGATAACGAACTATAATGATAGCAGTAAAAAAAGAAGGCCTCTTGCTGACAAAAACAGCACTTGGATTTGAGAACGAAGGAGTATTAAATCCCGGGGTGATCAGGGACGGAGATACTGTTCATCTTTTTTACCGGGCTGTCAGTACAGGCAATTATTCCAGTATTGGTTATTGCAGGCTTAACGGGCCCCTGACAGTGGAATACCGTTCGAACGCACCAGTTTTATTTCCTCAATTTGATTATGAGCTAAAAGGGATGGAGGACCCGAGGATCGTAAAGATTGATGAACTTTACTGTGTTACTTATACAGCGTATGACGGTATAAATGCACTGGGTGCTTTAGTCATTTCAAAAGACCTCATCCTGTTTGAAAAACTGGGGATCATTGCTCCGGTGATGGCGTACGAAGAATTTAGCAGGCTGGCAGGCGCCAAAGGCAGTATTAACGAAAAATACCTCCGTTACAATCAGCACCGGCATGATACAGAGCAGCATGGCAGGAAGTTGTACCTGTGGGACAAGAATATTATCTTCTTTCCCAGGAGAATAGCTGGTAAACTTTTCTTTTTGCATCGTATAAAACCTGATATACAACTGGTATGCGTAAAAGACCTTACTGAGTTGACAACTGATTTTTGGCAAAATTATTTCCTTCACCTGGACCAATTCATTGTACTTACTTCAAAGTACAGGCATGAAGTAAGTTATATTGGTGGCGGATGCCCTCCAGTAGAAACACCGCAAGGCTGGGTCGTCATTTATCACGGCGTGCATGATACTATTGAGGGATATGTATATTCTGCCTGTGCCGCATTACTAGACCTGGAGGATCCGCAGAAGGAGATTGGCCGCCTTCCTTACCCTTTATTTAAGCCGGAGGAAGAATGGGAACTAAAAGGATATGTCAATAATGTTTGCTTCCCCACCGGTACGGCCCTGTTTGATGATACGCTTTATATTTATTATGGTGCAGCTGATGAATCAGTCGGTTGTGCGTCAGTAAGCCTTTCAGCTTTGGTAGCAGAGCTGTTACGGCATAAAACAATTTAATAATGATCTCTTACATTACCAGGAAGCCATTTGTAACAACGGGCGTTTTATCGGATAAAGGAACTCTTACCTGGGAGGAACCCGAAAGCCGGTTGCCAGCCATTGTCGTTATTTCTTCATATCCGCCGAGGCAATGCGGTATTGCTACCTATTCGCAGGACCTGGTACTGGCCTTACGCAAGAAATTTGGTCATTCTTTCAGCCTGCGCATTTGTGCGCTGGAAACAGCTACTGAACAACATGCTTATCCCGGAGAAGTACAGTATGTCATCAATACAGATGAGCCAACTTCCTTCAGACACATGCAGCAGGTCATTAATGATACACCAGCGATACAACTGGTGCTGTTACAGCATGAATTTGGGTTATTTGCTGAAAACGACGAACGTCTTATTTCTTTTATGTACGGCCTGGCGAAACCAGTGCTGATCGTTTTCCACACCGTGTTGCCCGAACCAGGCAGCATCTTACAACAGAAAGTTAAGGGGCTTACCAATTTGGCTGCTGCTGTTATTGTAATGACACTTAATTCACAGCAGATACTTATTAATGAATATGGAGTGGCCCCTGAAAAGATTTCTGTCATTCCGCATGGTACACACCTGGTGACCCATGCTGACAAGATGCTGCTGAAGGACCATTATAACCTCACTGGCAGAAAAGTGCTTTCTACCTTCGGATTACTGAGTTCCGGGAAAAGCCTGGAAACAACAGTGGAGGCGTTGCCTGCTATTGTAGCAAAATACCCGGATGTTTTATTTCTTATCATCGGTAAAACGCATCCCTCTGTTGTAAAGCAGGAAGGAGAGCAGTACCGGCAAATGCTGGAAAACAGGATCGATGAACTGCAATTAAACGCTCATGTACTATTCATCAATAAGTTTCTGCCACTCTCTGAGTTGCTCGATTATTTACAATTGACCGATATTTATCTCTTTACTTCCAAAGACCCCAACCAGGCCGTAAGCGGCACTTTTTCGTATGCTATCAGTTGCGGTTGTGCTGTAATTTCAACGCCCATCCCTCATGCGAAGGAAGTACTGAAGGATGATGGAGGTATCATTATTGATTTCAGGGACTCCCTGCAATTAACAACGGCCGTACATGCTCTATTGGGAGACGACAAAAGGAGACAGCAGATCAGTTCCAACGGATTACACCTGATGGCATCCACGGCCTGGGAGAATGCAGCCATTGCCCATGCCATGTTGTTTGAGCAACTGGCAGAAGGGAAAATTAAACTGCATTATGAAATACCTGCTATTAACCTGGACCATATAAAAAAGCTGACCACTTCCTTTGGAATGATCCAGTTTTCGGTGATCAACCAACCCGATATATCATCCGGTTATACACTGGATGATAATGCAAGGGCGCTGATCGCCATGTGCAGGCATTTTGAGCTGACTGGTGACCGGGAGGATCTCAGATATATCAAGATATATTTTCACTTTATTAAGCATTGCCTGCAACAGGAAGGCCATTTTTTAAACTATGTAAAGGAAGAACGGCAGTTTACGGCACAAAACCAGGAAGTAAACCTGGCAGACGCCAATGGCAGGGCTGTTTGGGCACTCGGGTACCTGCTTTCGCTGCAGGATAAGTTGCCGCTTCAACTGATAGCGGAAGCTGCTGCTGTAATGACGATTGCAACGCTGAATGTAAGCAGTATGCATTCCACCCGGGCAATGGCTTTTGTGATCAAGGGGTTGTATTACCGAAATAAGTATCACAAAGAACCTGGAGAAATGTTCCTGGTTAAAGAATTAGCGGACAGGCTGCTGCAGATGTACCGGCACGAAGCAGATGATAAATGGTCCTGGTTTGAGAGTTACCTGACCTATGCTAACAGCATATTGCCGGAAGCAATGTTATGCGCCTGGCTTACCACCGGTGATGCAGTTTATAAAGAAACAGCAAAAGCATCGTTCGACTTTTTATTGTCGAAAACATTTGATGCTAAGGCAATAAAAGTGATCTCTAACAAAAGCTGGCTGCATCATGGTGATGAAACGGCGAGGATAAAGAAGGGAGGGGAACAGCCTATTGATGTAGCCTACACCATACTTGCTTTAAGCAAATTCTATGATGTATTCAGGGAAGAAGAATATAAAACAAAAATGGAGCTGGCCTTTAACTGGTTCCTGGGCAGCAATCATTTGCACCAGATCATGTATAATCCCTGTACCGGGGGATGTTATGACGGGCTGGAAGAAAGTAATGTGAACCTTAACCAGGGGGCAGAATCAACGGTGAGTTACCTGCTTGCAAGGCTTACCATGGAAGAGCATTTCCTTAGTACTGCCACCAGGCGCCCTTCCCGCCTGAAACAATATGTGTGACCTTCATATAGCACACCCGGGCTGCGAAATGCGTTGTACTGTGAATTAATCGAATTCTTTTGGTGCAATGAACCACCAGTATATTTTAATAAAGAGGTAATCTAATACCCGGCTTACTTCCGGATCATTCATCCGTTTACCATTCAATAGGGATAAAAAAATAAGCAGCCGATGCCACAGTCACCCAATGGCTCAGCTTTCTTTCTTATTTTTACCACCAATCTATTCTCATGAATAAGATCATATTTACAGAAGAATTCTGCCAGCCGGAAAATCTGCATCCTTTTACGCTGACCCGACAGATACAGGATATCCGGGTCGGTATCCTTACTATCCGGGAAAAATGGGAGCAGATGATGGGGATGATCTCTTACGACAAGAAGGAAGATGATTATAAAGACCTGGAACGTTCGGTAAACATTGATGAAGCTATAGGGGAAGGTGTCTGCTTTATGATACATGGTAATGTGCTGCCGACGCCCAAACTGGTGAAAGCCATCCTGCGGCTGAAGAACAGTGAATTCATTACCACTCCCGGTGGAAACAGCATAGCTTTTCGCATTACAAAGGATGATATTATTGATACCTATAAGATAAAAGCCGGCAAGGCGGTTGTTTTTTCACAGGAAGTAAAAACCATACAGTTTCCCTGGGATATCTTTCAACTGAATGATTGGGCCATCCGCCAGGATTTTGAGTGGTTAACTGCCGGTAAAAAGTCGCAGCCCATTTCCAAGACCAATAAAATAGTAAAACCATCACAGGTATTTTTAGAAAAAGGGGCGAAGCTGGAACATTGCATCATCAATGCATCTACCGGGCCGGTGTATATAGGTAAAGAGGCGGAAGTGATGGAAGGCTGCTTCATCCGTGGCCCATTTGCCATGGGGGAAGGGGCCTGTCTGAAGATGGGAGCTAAAGTGTACGGTGCCACTACGCTGGGGCCCCGCTGCGTGGCAGGGGGTGAGATCAAGAATTCAGTATTGTTTGGTTACAGCAACAAGGCACATGATGGGTATCTTGGTGATTCCGTGGTGGGGGAGTGGTGCAATATGGGTGCTGGCACCACCAACTCTAATCTGAAGAATAATGCCAGTGATGTAAGAGTATGGACATCCAAAGGTGAGATGAACGCCGGCCCCAAATGCGGGGTGATGATGGGGGATTATTCAAGAACAGCGGTGAACACGGCCATCAATACCGGTACGGTCATCGGCGTTTCCTGCAATGTATTTGGTACAGGACTTACACCAAAATACATCCCCAATTTTAGCTGGGGCAGCGACGGAGTGGACCGGTACAATTTAGAAAAAGCACTGAAGCATATTGAGGAATGGAAGAAACTGAAAGGACAATTGCTGAAAGATGATGAGAAAAGCATTTTGAAATATGTGTTTGAGCATATCAATTAGCTTATCGAAATCCTGTAGTTTTATTTTTAAGTAATAACACAATAAACTAATAAACCAACAAAGCAATAATGAGAAAACAAATCGCCGCCGCTAACTGGAAGATGAACCTTACATTTCAGCAGGGAGAAAAATTACTGGATGATATACTGAGTGCAGAGATAAGGCTGGGAGCTAATCAGGAGGCGATCTTTGCCGTTCCGTATCCTTACCTCTTAATGACGAGGAGTGAGGTGGAGACCGGTGAACGGAATTTTTATGTAGCAGCGCAAAATTGCCACCATAAGAAAAGCGGTGCCTATACCGGCGAAGTATCAGCCGAAATGCTGCACTCTATGAACGTAAAGTATTGTGTGGTGGGCCATAGCGAGCGGCGGGAATATTTTCAGGAAACAAATGCTATGCTGGCTGAAAAAGTGGACTTGTGCCTGGAATATTTTGTGACTCCCATATTTTGCTGCGGTGAACCATTGAATATCCGGGAAGCGGGTACGCAGAATGATTATGTAGCGGTACAGCTACAAGAATCTCTTTTTCACCTTTCAGCCGAAAAGATAAAGACGATCGTAATAGCGTATGAGCCTATCTGGGCCATTGGTACCGGTAAAACTGCCACCACTGAGCAGGCACAAGAAATTCACCAGTATTTACGTTCTGTAATAGCTGCTCAGTATGGCGAGGCGGTGGCAAATGAGATCCCGATCTTGTACGGGGGCAGTGTAAAAGCAAATAATGCCAAAGAATTGTTCAGTTGCCCCGATGTGGATGGTGGCCTGGTGGGAGGAGCTTCGCTGGTGGCGGCGGATTTTATTACGATCATAAACGCACTGAAGTAAGATGGCAGGAAATGCGGAACTGTGAGACCCTGGAAAACAGAGAAGTGATTTTTTAATTAATTGGCAGTATTTATATACCCCAAGACCCTGAACTCGTAACAAATAACTTCAAACAATCGCAGCTCCTTTTCACATAGTACTCCAACGGAAGAACCAGGTGCTGCTGAGTTTCCTGAAGATACGGGCCGTGGTGAATGGAAGAGAAATATATCCGTTGCAGGATAGCCAACCAATCATCATACCCGTGCAGGAGAATAACCCGCGGATCGTCATTACCGATGGGTATCATATAACAAGGCCTCTTAAACTGGTATATAAGGATTTGCATACCTATGGTTTCAAAGTGGTATGTGCTATCAGCGACCGCCAGTTGTACACGGTTATCGGGCTGCTGGCCGTCTTGTATTTGTCCGGATTTTATACCAATCTGCTGGTACTGAAAGTATTCAGTTTTCTGCCTGTAATTTACCTGCTGATGTTCTATTATCTGAACAGAAGGGAGTTTATCAGGCTGATACCGGTGGTGAAGCAGTAGTCACTTGTTCTGGTAACGGTACCGGTTCAAATTTATTCAGCAGGTTGAGGTCGATGATTGTTTTTGATTTATCCTCATTAGGATGGTACATCATTTTAAACTTTGCCCCATAAACAATTTGGGAACCGATATAAGAAGTTCTTCCGATCACATTATTGGAGAATACTTCATCAAAAGCTTTTACAAAGGCCATTATCTCCAGATCAGCATTGGCAAAATCTTCTTTTGTAAAACCGTAAAACGGGCTTTCCTCCCGGATGTGGTGGACGATGGTCCAGCTGAGAGCCAGCGCATTGATCTTTGAAATCTCTAAGTCAAGATTATAAAATTTGTCCACTGTTTTGCCATTTTCTTCCACCGAAATAGCCACCGTGAGTTTTACCTCCGCTTCAGAAAGGCTGTTATTTTTATAGGGGCACATACGGAACATCAGGGCCGTGCCATCTTTGTATGGGGCGATAAGCGCATTGTTACTGAACTTGAGAAATATCTGAGGTCTTGAAAAACGACCATAAAATAAACCAGTAGCAATGGCAAAACTTAAGAGACCGAGGAATGCTTCAAAAGTGGAAACGGCGCTGGCTGCAAAACCAACCGGGCTGATACGGCCATACCCCACCGTAGTGAATGTTTGAGCACTAAAGAAAAAAACTTCGGTAAAATTCTTCCAGGAGGAACCACTGTTTACGCCTGCCAGGTGATCTATCCCGATCAGATAATAAATGCCCGCAAAAATGAGATTCACGGACACGTAAATGCACAGCAGCAGGAGTAAAAACTTAGCGGCTTTCATCTCCAGCATGGTATGGTACCAACTGTAGCGGTCCAGGAAGCCCATTCCTTTTTTAATGGTATTGGGTTTGCCTTCGCTGTTGAAAAAACGGCCACCGGTATTATTACTGTTTGTCCCGAAGCCTGTATTCTCTTCTGATTTCAGGTTGCGGAATCTTTTCATTATTGCCATACTCAAATGTATAAATATTTCAGGTTACTCCTTCAGAAGGTAGATTTTGCGGGCAGTTCTGGCTGGGTTAATTTTAATGCAGGATGGACAGAAAGAAAATACTTTGGCTTTGCAGTTGGTACCCGGGTAAGACGGAACCTTTTAATGGAGACTTTATTCAGCGTCATGCAAAAGCAGCAGCATTATTCAACGATATTTATGTCATCCATGTTATGGGTGATAGTTCAGGCCGCGTCACACAAACAGAAAAAGAGGTCCATAAAGAAGCTGGGCTTACAGAGCACCTCGTCTATTTCAAAAAAAATAATTCATTCTTCGGCAGGGTAAAAGCACATTACCAGTGGATATTCTTATTCAGGCAGGCCATACGCAAGTACATGGTGGAAAATGGCAAGCCAGACCTGGTGCATGTGCATATTCCGCATAAAGCAGGGCTGCCCGGTATCTGGTTAAAGAAAAAATATAAACTGAACTATGTGGTAACTGAACACTGGGGCATATATAATGAAGTGGAGGTGCTTAACTACAGCGGGCGCAGCAGCCGGTTCAAGAATTTTACAAGGAAAGTATTTCAGTATGCTTCTGCCTGTATCAGCGTCAGTAACTATTTGGCAGCTGGTGTAAATAAGTTAGTGCTTCCTGTATCCTTCACTATCATTCGGAATGTGGCGGATACCCGTCTTTTTTATTATTCAGGCAAGCACACCGGTCCCTTCCGTTTTATTCATGTGTCCAATATGGTTCCATTAAAGA
>CALSAT010000103.1:0-10030 GCA_943372905.1 Bacteroides fragilis
ATACATGGAATTTAGAAGGCGATTCGATACTGGATCTTCAGGGAAAAAGACTTGGTATTTTGAGATATACGAAAGACTCTATTTTTATAGAAGGTGATCTGGGATTAGTGCTGATAAAGAATTGCAATACTAAAGTTGATCTGAATACCGGTGTTTTAAAATAAGTTCCGCCACGGTCGGCCTTTCCCCGCGAACCATGCCAGATCAAAGCATACATCAGGCCCGGCGTCCCCCACCTGAAAGAACGGGCTGATAGATTCAGAGCAGGAAAAGACGAATTAAAAGACGGGATTATCACGCCACAGGAAAAAGTAATACGAATACAGTGGTTCGCAGCAAACTGGAACCACTGTATCCATCAATTATTTATTTCTGCACTACTGGTCTTACCGCTGGTTGATAGTTGGGGTCAGCTTTTTTAGGTGGAGGAGTATCATACCGCACCTGGCTGCCATCCCACCAGAGGGATTGCGGGGTATCTGTTTTGTTATTATCATTGAACATTACCCCATTCATTTTTTTATCAAAGTCACCCTGCAACAATTCAGGGGCATGTACTATTTGGTCGTATCCTTTACGGTTGGCTACCGCTATCCATGAAAAGGTGGTGGTGCCTGTACCGTTGTCATTTTCCTGTACAAAAAATCCTTTGTTGTCTTGTGAAGCGATATAAAGTCCTTTTGAATTTCCGGTGGCAGAAACGGTGATCACCAGTGATTCGGGATTATCATCTATCATGGACATGAAAGCGGCATCGAAGGCGATGTACCGGCGCCCGTTTTCCAATGCAGATTTGCCCCTGGCATACAAGGCCGGTTGCAGGGAGCTTATGGCATAGGCCGGAATGCGGTTTCCATTGGCCGTGGCCACTAATTCTGTTACCGGTTCATTCGTGTAGGTTTTGCCATCTACATACAGGCTGTACCGGTCTCCTTTTATATGTGTGCCATATACCAGCCCCCGTATCCATCCGCCCATTACACCTCCATACATTCCGAGGCCGATATGTGTGTTGGGTTCGGTGAGGCGATTGCTGTTTCTTCCACCGGGCACACCCACCTGGAAAGCATTTCCAAAACCATACACACTGTAATCAACCAGATTGGCTGCATAATATGCCAGTGTTCCGAGTGCTATGCCAAAATCATCACCAATAACTCCGCCGCAGCGTATATCGGTGCTGCCCATGGTGCCATGCAGGCCAAAAGTGTACTGGCCATTTGTGGCAGTAGTATTACCAATTACCCCTGCCCGTGGCCCGGTAGCAGCCTGTGTCCGGAAGCCGGTACCGGCTGTGCCGGACTGATTGAGACCCCGCACACCGGCTGTATTATAGATACCGGCGGTGGTGGAAGCATATTCTCCCTGCACCGCGGCAAATTGTGTGGTGCCTCCCTGCACGCTACCATAGACACCCGCCCCGTTAAAACTGGAATAGCCGTTCACCGCAAAAGGGAAAGTGGCATTGCTAACGGCACCCATCAGATCGCCGGGAACTACGGTATTGGTGGCGCCGATAAAAAACTCTCCGAGATTGGTCAATCGTCCCCTTACGATATTATTGGTTGTCAGATCCACATGGTTATTGGAAGTAGTACCAAAACTGCCGGTGGCAAAAAGGCTGTTGCCACCAACGGCCCAGTTATTTCCGCTGGGTGTTACCCAGGTGGGGCTGAGGCTGGTGCCGGTGTTGTAATAGAGGCCGGGCTGGCCATCGGTTTGAAATACCATCAGTCCATTAGCGGGTGAAACCAGCGCCAGGCGCTGGCCCTGCGTCATGCGGGGTAGCAGCAGACCTTTTGTGGTGCTTACAATATCCAGTTGTGCGGAAGCATCAGGTGTGGGTGTATTGATGCCAATGTTTTGACCGAAACCGTTCAATGACAATAGGAATACGGCGGCAGCAGTGAGTATGGTTTTCATGTTATTAAAGTTTGATTAAAAATACTGCAAAATATCACCGGGACAAGTGATTAAACACCTGTTAGTAATGAAAATGTAATGATGGATAACGGTTACTCTTGTTTTTTGTTTGATTTGAGGTAAATACTGCCGGAGCTGTCTTCAGGAGAACAGTGCTTTATCTTTTTATTATTTTTAAGAGTGAAGACCCGGGAGGGGCCGGAGTAATCTTTTTTTTAATCTGCCTGTAGTTCTTTTAGCCTGTTTTTAGCTTCTTCACTTTCAGGGTTTAGCTGAAGTGTTTTTTGATAAAATCTAACTGCTTCTTCTTTTCTGTTCAATGCCAGGTAAATATTGGCCATTGATAGCGCCACAAAATCCCGTTCGGGAAACTCAATTACATTGTTTTCGGCAATTATCCTGGCATCGTCGTATCTCTTTAGGCTAAGTAATTTTTCTCCCAGGAAATACATTTGCAGCCAATCTATATAATAATTAGCGGTATCGCTTTTCATTTTTTTATATTCTTCCACCGCTTTTTCAGCACTGTAGGTGGCAATAATAGTTTCCATTTTTTTATGAACAGGCTGTTTTAATACAACAGGTTTATTGTGCAGGACTTTTAATAAGCTTTTAATAATTGCAAAAAAATCTGTGGGGGCGCTGTTGCATAGTATCACTGCCATACAGTTTGTTTCAGGAATCCGGATCATAAAGGCGATAAAACCCTCGGTGGAGCCTAAGTGATAGTTAGCCGTGATGCTGTCCGTAGCAGTGTACCGGAAGTTTTGATTGAACCACCCGTAGCCATACCTGGCCGGCCTGGTGCCCGGGGTAAACATTTCGTTGGTAAGTTCTTTATTTAGTAAGGTATTGTTGGCAATGGCCATATGAAATGTAAAAAGGTCTTCTACAGTGGAGTAAATATCGCCCGTGCCCATTGTATTGGACTGGTCCCTGAAATCGCCACTGACATAGTTGCCAAAACCGTAGTCGTATCCTGTAGCTCTTTTGGGTACGATCTGCGTATGCAGATAGGAGCCTGAGTTTTGCATGTTTAGTTTACTGAATATTTCGTCTTTCATGGCCTGCTCATAGGATTTACCGGTTACCTTTTCAATGATATATCCTAAGGTGAAATATCCCCAACTACTGTACATATAGCGGGTGCCGGGTGCAAAAGCAAGTGCAGAGTCCTGGTATATTTTTACATACTCCTCTCTGGTAAAACTTTGACGGCTGATCCTGGGGAAGAAGTCTTTTATGATGTCGTAATTAGGTATTCCTGATGTGTGGTTAAGTAATTGTTTGATGGTAACCTTTGCAGCCGGTTTGTTTTTAAATGCAGGTAAGTAGTCTTCAATGGTTTTATCTAAGCTCACCAATCCTTTTTGAACGAGTATCAGCATTAGTGTAGCGGTAATGGGTTTGGAAATAGAGCCGATCATGAACTTAGTATCGGTGGAGTTGGGGATTCCCCATTCCCTGTTAGCTAAACCAAATGCAGCTTTGTAAATTATTTTCCCGTTTTCTGCCACCAGTACTGTACCGTCAAACATATTGTATTGGTGATAGGTTTTCATTATTTCCGACAGCTTCTCTTTCTTACTTTGCGCAAGCAGTGGCTGTCCGAATACGATACATAAAAGCGGTAAAATGATCTTCTTTAATTGCATAATCATTTGTTTGTTGAAAAGTGTGTGCTCTGAAATTGTTCAGAGCTGGGGTATTGCTGCAGACGACAAGTTTTATGATGCCCGGTCCGGAACTGCAGCCCGGATGTGTACTAAAGTTAGATATTAAGAGGCGAAATATGATATTATCCGTTTTGTGGAGCAGCGGGTCAGTTTGAACCACAGTTGATTTTAGATAAGATCGAAATATATTCAGAGAGTCCGGCTATATATGTCAATCAGCTGCCGCACAAAAAAACCGCCCACTTTTCAGCGCCGGTTATCAGAATTTGTTACAATTACATTTATTCCACTTTAGCGATCTTCAATACGTTGGTGGGCAGGTGCAGGTGTACGGGGGTGCTGCCCGTGCTTACCACCACATTTCCATTGCTGAGGAAGTTTCTTTCTTTCAGAATATCTATCTGGTCGGAGAAGATATCGTCGAGGCTTTCTTCCTCATCGTAGTAGAAGGCCCGTACGCCCCAGCTACAGGAAAGAATAAGCAGTGCTTCGTATAGGCACTGAGAAAAACTGCAGCGGCGCAGTTTGAAAAATGATCATCTGCCGACTTAATTCATTAAACAAGTGTGACCATTTATACTTGTTTCCTTTTTCTTCCTGATAGCATTTTTTCAATTTCGACAGCAAAAAAGACAATTGATGACAGTACCCCGACCATCAAAAATTCATTCAGCGTTAAGGCTTCCGTTTGAAATATGGGCTGAAAGGCTGGTGTGTAAGTAATGACAAACTGCAACAGCAAAGCTATGAGCACTCCGCCGATAAGGGGTTTGTTTGAAAATACCCCTGAAGCAAATAAAGATTGTTTTTCAGACCGGATGGCCATTACATGTCCCATTTGACACAGGCATAAAACATTAAATACTATGGTTTGCCAATGTAGTCCATGATTGATAGCCCAGGCCTGTGCAGATAAAGCTATGCCTGCCATCAGCATCCCCACCCAGATCATGTGCAGGCCTCTGCCATTGGCAAAAACACTTTGTTGTGGTGGCCGTGGCGGCCGGTTCATTATATCTTTTTCTGCCTTTTCAAATGATAAGGAAATAGCCGGAAGACCATCGGATACTAAGTTTATCCATAAAATATGAATAGGTAATAGCGCAACAGGTAAACCGATCATTGGTCCTAAAAGTAATGTCCACAATTCACCGGAATTGGTTGTCATCAGGTATTTGATAAACTTAAGGATATTGTCATAAATTCTTCTTCCTTCTCTTACAGCTCTTACAATGGTGGAAAAATTATCATCGAGCAAGATCATGTGCGCAGCCTCTTTGGATACATCGGTACCCGTTATGCCCATTGCAATACCGATATTGGCCCGTTTTAAAGAAGGGGCATCATTTACACCATCCCCTGTCATGGCGACATAATGACCTTTCTGCTGCAGCATCTTTACGATTTGCAGTTTTTGTTCAGGCGATACCCGTGCATATACTTTTATCCTTTCCACTTTGGCCAGGAAACTATCGTTGTCTAATTGTGCTAATTGCTGGCCGGTGATTACTAAATCCTTTTCGCTGTTTAGAATACCAATCCGTTCTGCAATGGTCTTTGCGGTAAGCGGATGGTCGCCGGTTATCATTACAGGTACAATGCCGGCTGTTTTGCATTGCGCTACTGCATCATAAACTTCTTCCCTGGGCGGGTCTATAATGCCGGCTAAGCCCAAGAACTGCAAGCCAGATTCATGGATTTCTATGTCCGGATATTGAGGCAATACATCCCAGTAACGGTAAGCAAATCCTAATATCCGATGACCTTTAGCCGCCATATCGTCTACCTGTTTTTGCATAACGGCTAAGTCGATATCAACACATCGTTGCAGCAGAATATCAGGTGCTCCTTTGGTGAAAGAAATGATTTTATTATTATAGCTGTGAAAAGTGGTCATCAATTTCCGGTCGGCATCAAAAGCAATTTCGGCCAACCGGGGCCATAGGTCCTGTTGAATGTTTAGCTCCCTGTGTATTTCCATTAAAGCTATTTCGGTACTGTCTCCCTTTATTATTTTATCTTCTCCGGCCACAGCATCGTTGTTTAGTCCGAATGCCCGGAGCAATAGCATGGCCTTATTATCTTCTATGATGGCCGGTAAGGAATTTCTGTCATACATTGTCCCGTTTACAAACACTTCTTCCACATGCATTTTGTTTTTGGTAAGAGTGCCGGTTTTATCAGTACAGATATAGGTCACAGAACCTAAAGTTTCTACGGCTGGTAATTTCCTGATAAGGCTATTGAAGCGGATCATTCTTTTGGCTGCCAGGGCAAGTGAGATGGTGATTACAGCAGGTAACGCTTCCGGAATAGCAGCAACGGCCAGTGAAATACTTGTCATTACCATTTTTACCACATCCTCACCCCGTAACCAGCCGGCAACAAAAAACAACACACACAGCAATAAGACGAGGACAGATAGTTTTTTCCCGAAAGAAGCCATCCGTTGTTGCAAAGGGGTAAGTGTTTCATCTTCCTGTAGCATTTTCGCTATGCGGCCCAACTCTGTTTGCATGCCAGTGGCAATGACCACAGCAGTTCCCCGTCCATATGTTACAAACGTACCTTTGAACGCCATGTTCTTTTTATCACCCAATGGTAAGTCATCTGCTTCTATTGAATGAATGGTTTTGTCTATTGCATGTGACTCGCCGGTTAATGCTGCTTCTTCAACTTTAAGATTGATGGATTCTATAATGCGTGCATCTGCAGGAACAGCATTACCCGCTTCTAACAATACCACGTCTCCGGGCACCAGCATAGTTGCAGGCAACCAGGCGATGCTCCCATCCCGCATCACTCTTGCTTGTGTGACGGCCATTTTTTTTAAGGCCAGCATGGCTTTTTCTGCACGGTATTCCTGTAAGAAACCTATTATGGCATTAAGAAGAACAATAACAAGAATAACGATGGTATCGGTCAGGTCGCCAATGATGCCGGATATGATAGCGGCTGCCAGCAATATTAAGATCATCACATCTTTAAACTGTGCCAGCAGCATACCGGCTATGCTTTTCTTTTTTCCTTCCTCTAATTCGTTAGGACCAACCTGTATCAGTTTTTCTTCGGCTGCATTTGTGGTTAAGCCCTGCTTGCCCGATCCCAGTAATTCAAATGTTTCCGGTATGTTTAATCTATGCCAGTTCATACGCTTCAGATTTTTAATAAATAACTATATGAAGTTAGATATGAATTGGAACAATATATTAAAAGTCTCGATGAGTAGTGTATATCTTTTTTCTTAAATAAAAATCTCCGCCTTGGTTGAGCTTGTCGATGAGGGAATGTAAGATTCCATAATTCCTGTAAGCAAGAATCGTGGGTTAGCGGTAAGAGAATAGTATTGGAAATGGGAAATAAACATTGTACAACCGATCATCCCCACAAAAAAACTGGCCCCTTTACAGCGCCGGTTGTTAGAATCTTTTATGATCACACTTACTCTACTTTAGCGATCTTCAATACGTTGGTGGGCAGGTGCAGGTGTACAGGGGTGCTGCCGGTGCTGACCACCACATTGCCATTGCTGAGGAAGTTGCCTTTGGCGATGGGAGAGTAAGCCTTAGCAAAGGGAGTGTGCAGCGGGATGTCCCGTGTCTTCACCAGCCACGGAAAATGAAGGCATATATCAGGTCCGGTATCCGTCACCCGCATGGCCGGGCTGGGAGAATCCGGGCAGAAAATGACGAATGAAATGACTGGTAATAATGCCATGGGAATGTGGAAAACGAATACAGTCGTTCATCGCAGACGGGAACTACTGTATCAATACACTATTTATTTCTGCATTAATGTCATTACAGCAGGTTGATAGTTGGTGTCGGGCTTTTTAGGGGGTGGTGTATCATACCCTACCTTGCTGCCATCCACCCAGAGAGATTGCGGGGTATCTTTTTTGTTAGTAGTCATAAATTAATACAATGAATGATGAATGGCAGGCAAAAGAAAATGTTCAGTGGAAATGCTCCTTCAAATGGAGACATGCTTTCAGATTGTAAACGTTATAACAGATGAGTCGTAGAAGCTAATCTTTAATTACCGGTTGACTAGGTTTATTTCACTTCAAATAGTAAATAACCACACCGCTGTACCAGCGTGGTTATTTATCGATTGCTATTTCAATAATATTAAGTCGGCCCTGCTATTTAGCAATAAACAAATGAGGCACCTGTTATTATCCTGTTACCACATCACCACCCCTGAGCTTTATTCCAAAGTTTGCATTGATCACATTTGTATTGCCGGCCGGTATTACCAGTATGCCATCATTCAACCCATCGCTGCCGGGATTGGCCCCCAATTTCTGGCCAGTATGCATCCATCCGCCTGGTAGCAAGGTACCCGGGACAGGATAACCAATAATACTTTGTGAACTGCTGAGATAGATATGATAAACATTGCCCGGCGTTACACCGCTTAATGTATAAGTGCCATCAGGATTGATGAAACTTAATTGTTCTACCAAACCAGTGCTTGTATTTACCAGGTAAGCCCTTAAGCCAACTGGTATTCCCGGCGGGGCAGGAAATACTGCGGCAGCGCTGTTATTTACATATCCATCCGACATGGCATTTATATCATGCCATGCATTGCCCGAGATAGTAAGCAGCGGGGCCACCGAACAGGTAACCGTGAAATCTTTTAATACCGGCGTCAGCTCACTGCTGCTGGTGCTAAGCTCCGCCTTGTACTGAATGAATTGTGATGTGCCGCCAATAGCATCTCCGCTCGCAGTTATCGGTGTCCAAGCTGCATTTAAGATTTCTGCAGATGAATTAGATTGGCGGTAAAATAATTGCAGCGTAGTGCCCACGGGTACATCAGCCGTCCAGCTGGCATTACCCCAGTTCTTTACCACGCCGGCATCATAGACAGCGGAAGTATAACAACCGGATGCAGCGTAAGGAGAAACATGGATCCAGTCAAGTGAAATATCCACACCATCATTATTATAATCACTGATGGCCGGACGCATCGTGCCGCCAATGGTAATTGTTTGCGAATGTTTGAGCACATCATCAATATAAAAATCTATACTGTTTGCTTTCCAGTCTATCCGGTACAGGTGAGCAGTGCCAAGATATGAACCGGGTATATGAACATCATAAGAGGAAGACCCGTTAAACGTCCTGGCCTTAAGATCTGAACTTGAGTTGCCTGTACTGAACATGGCCCAGGGTTCTTCTCCATTATAAATACCACCAGGACCGGTGGCATCTGTACCACCGCCAAATCCAATATGCTGGAAGGTGGCAGCGCCAAATATGGCAGAGAATTCCATGCTTGTTCCCGGGCCACATGAACTATTAGGAGAAACAGTATTTAACCTTGCCCCGTTTACTATTACAGCACCGCCTGATACGGTGGAGGTTCCGCTGGTCCAGGCAAAACTTTGCCAACCTGGTGGAATGCTATTGCCGGGAAATTCTTCCACTATAGCAGGAGCAAGTATTATCTCACCCCCGTTTTTGGGAGATATATAAGTGGATAAATTGGTGCCAGTGGCAAAATGAGCAGCACTCATATCCTCTACGCAGGCAGAAACCGGGTATGGAACAGTAAAGCTGGCAATACTCAGTGAAGCTGTATTGTTACTGCAGTCAGCCGAGCTTACCTGGTAATAATAAGTTGTTCCTGGTATCAGTCCCGCCAGGGAAATGGAGTGATTGATGACCAGTGCTGCATCGGAATTATTTTGCGAAAGGTTATTGGAAGCGGTTCCATAATCGGTCACCGAAGTGGAGGCTTCATCTGTGGTCCAGGTAATGGCAGCAGTGCCGTTGACATCTGGGGTGGCCACCACATTGCTGATAATGGGCGGTGTTATATCGGGCACATTGCTGCAGGCAATACTGATATCCTTTAATACCGGGGCATCAGAAGTATTGGCAGTAGCAAGATCTGCTTTGTATTGAATGTAGCGGGAACTGCAACCAACATTGCCCCCATTAGATACTGGTAAAAAAGCAGACCAACTGCCATCCGGTACCGGTGTACTTCCTCGTCTTACCGAAACAGCTATACTTGTACCGGAAGGAAGAGCTTCATTCCAGTTCACGGCGCTCCAATTCGCATTTGTACCTGCATCAAATACACGGGAGGTAAATGTGCCGGGGGTGGAATATGGTGACATGCGAACCCAGTCAACAGACAACCCAACGCCACCCGACGGGTAATCACTTATCTGCACCACCAGGTTGCTGCTGGCCGTAATAGTAATCGCCGGAGTGGGTATCAATACGCCATCCACATAAAATTGAAATGAATTAGTAGCAGACAACCAGTCTATACGGTAATGGTGTGGCGCATTTAATAAAGCGGAACCTAATGAAACAGATTGATTGGCGGATGTTCTGGCATATACATCATTATCACCTGCAGCGCCTCTTCCGATTACGATCCAGGGATTATTGAATGCCGCATCACCG
>CALSAT010000104.1:0-10009 GCA_943372905.1 Bacteroides fragilis
AAACTTTTATTGATTTTAAAGCCAATGACTTCCGTACCACTTACAGTGATGCAGTAGCTATTGTGCCAGCCATGCGCAAAGTAACCTCACCTGACCTGCGTAAAATTCAATACATCAACTTCAAAGGAAGTTTCACCGGTTTCATCCGCGACTTTGTTACCTATGGTACTGTTCAAACAAACCTTGGCACTATTACCAGTGACATTAATATGAAACTGCCTCCCGGACAGGATGCTGTTTACTCAGGCAGTATTGCTACCGACAATTTCCGCCTGGGTGAATTCCTCGGTGATAAAACTCTCGGCGCCGTTTCTTTAAAAGGGACCCTGAAAGGAAAAGGGTTTAATGAAAAAACCCGCAACACCTTCATCGATGGCACCATCCGCTTTGCCGATTATAATAACTACCGCTATGAAAATATTACCGTAAAGGGGCAACTGAATAAAAAACTATTTGAAGGCGTGGCTTCAATGCGGGATAAAAATGCAGAGCTCGACCTCAATGGAGTAATTGACTTCAATGGACAAACTCCCCGATTTGACCTGATAGCAGATGTAACAAGGGCCGACCTGCACAACCTGAACATTACCAAAGACAGCATCACTTTCCGCGGCAAACTGAATTTCAATTTTACGAGCAACTCGATAGATAACTTCGATGGTAATGCAAGAATTTCCGATGCTACCATCACCAAGAATGGTCATCGCCTGCCGTTCGATTCGCTGGTCGTTTCTTCCGGTTATGTTAATAATGTGAAAACACTCACGGCAGTTTCCAATGAGTTCAGGGCCACGTTGCAGGGTGAGTTCAATATTAAGGACCTTCCGAATTCCGTTACTTTTTTCCTAAACAAGTACTATCCTGCATATGTTAAAGCGCCTTCAGTCTTTCCTAAGAACCAGGACATTACTTTTGACATCACTACCTATTATGCGGATGAATACCTGCAACTGATCGACTCGAGCCTGACCGGACTCAGCAATAGTCATTTTACGGGAAAGATGAACCTTGCTGAAAATATTCTCAATTTCACGGCCCGTGTGCCGCAGTTCAAATTCAAGCAGTACAATTTTGATTCTATCAGTGTGGATGCCATCGGGAATGCCGATAGCCTCGTCCTAACCGGCGGCACCCGCAATATAAAGATCAACGACAGCCTGAATATTCCGCGGGCCACTTTCAGCGTTACGGCCCGCAATGATTCTTCCAGGGTCTCCATTCTTACCGGTGCCAATCAAACTGTAGAGAAAGCTGATCTGAATGCATTGGTACTTACTTATAATGATGGAGTGAAAATAGAATTTGATCCGTCCAATTTCACTATAAATGGAAAATCCTGGGCGATTGATGAAAGCGGTGAACTGGTCTTCCGAAGTAATAACCCTGCCAGCGGGCAACTGGTGCTAAGCGAGGGAGATCAGAAAATAGTTTTACGAACACTACCCGGCGCCGGCAACTGGAATGACCTGGAAGTAGATCTCACGAAAATTAACCTGGGTGATTTTGGTCCCTACTTCATGCCCAAGAACAGGCTGGAGGGATTGCTGAGCGGCAAGATACTGGTGCAAGATCCTACCGGTAATCTTAATATAAAATCGGATGATCTGCAAACGGAATTCCTGCGACTGGATAATGACTCGCTGGGTCAAATAAGAACCACACTGGAGTATGATAAACTGACAAAGGAACTCCGCTTTAAAGGCAATACTATTAACCAGGTAAACTCGTTGGTGTTTGATGGTCATATCTTTTTTGATAAAGACAAAGCCCGTAACAACAATATTTCTATTAAAGCAAAAGAATTCGAGATCAGCATTCTCGAACGTTTTCTGGGTACTCTTTTTACTGATATGCAAGGCTACCTTACCGGCGATATCAGCCTGGACGGTGAATTTACCAACCTCGCAGTGACCGGGAAGGGGAGATTAAAAAACGCCGGCCTGAAAGTGATATTCACCCAATGCTTTTATAAAATAAAGGATACTGATATTGAGCTGACCCCGACTGAAATAAACCTGGACGGAATTGTGCTGACAGATACTGTAACCGGTAACCCGATCTACCTCAGAGGTGGTATTGAGCATAATGCATTTAAGAATATGTTTTATGCACTGGACATTTCAACTCAAAAGCCCAATACCACCGACGAGGGTAATAACAAGCCTGTTCAATTACTACGTACTTCATTACAAGACAATAAACAGTTTTATGGTGATGTAAAAGGAACCGGTTCCCTCTCACTCGCCGGGCCACAGTCAGACATGTATATGACGATTGATGCAGTAGCTTCTACGAAAGACACCAGTAATGTCACTATTCCCTCTTCTACCAGCAGAGAATCAGGTATTGCAGACTTCCTGGTGGAAAGAAAATATGGACGGGAAATGAGTGACAGTGATGTGAAAAAGAATTCGACTAATATCATTTATGATGTGAAAGTAACGGCCAACCCGATGGTAAAAATGAAAGTACTGCTGGATGAACTGACAGGCGACCAGATCACCGGCAGCGGTACGGGTACATTGAATATCCGTTCGGGCACTTCGGAACCTTTATCTCTCCGCGGCCGCTTTGATATTGATGAAGGAAAATACCTGTTCACTTTCCAGTCTTTCTTCAAAAAACCTTTTGAATTAAGAAGAGGCGCTGAAAACTATATTGAATGGAATGGTGACCCTATGGATGCCAATATCAAATTTGAAGCACAATATAAAGCCGAGAATGTAAGCTTTGCCCCTTTATCCAATTTGTTATCTACTTCCCAGGGTGCCTCCAATGCCCGTGGCGAAGTCTATGTGGTAGCAAAACTGACTGACAAACTTTTTAAGCCGGATATCCAGTTCTCGCTTGATTTTCCTTCTACCAGTGTGGCGGTAACAGATCCTGAATTTGCACTGGTATTGCAGCAAATGCAAAAGAACACGAACGAACTGAACCGGCAGGTTACTTACCTGATCGTATTCAACAGTTTTGCCCCGAGTGAACTGGCAGGTGATGTTAATAATGCCGGTATCGGTGTAGGCACTATATCTGGCATATTATTAAATGTGATCAGCGATCAGATCAATAAAATACTGGGAAACCTGCTTAAAAGCGAAAAATACAGTATCAGCCTCAACACTTCATTTTATGACAGAGGCATTATTGACCCTAATAATAATACGGCACTCAACATTGGCAGCAATGTGAATTTCTCCATCGGCCGGTCTTTCTTTAATAACCGGTTCATCATTACTGCCGGCGGTGGTTTTGATGCGGCTTTACAACAAAATAGCAGCCAGCAAAGTTTCCTTTTCCTGAAAGATGTAACGATGGAATGGCTCATCAACCAAAGCGGTTCTATGCGGGTGTCATTCTTCTACCGGGAAAATGCTGATTACCTGGGGTCAGGTACAGGTGCCTCCGGAAAGGCCAACCGGATCGGTGCCAATATCTCTTACCGGAAAGACTTTGATAAACTGAGTGACCTCTTCAAAAGAAAAAACAAGCCTGCACCAACCGAACCAAAACCGGAAGAGCCGATGCCGGTACAACCAACACCACCAGCTAAAAAAGAAGACGAATAATTGTACAACTGATAAATTCCCCAGCATGGGAAAATACAGAACCCATATTTGCCTATGCTGAGATTAATCTTCCTCCATTATCTCATGTCCCATTTTGTCTCTTTTGGCTTCCAGGTATTTTCTGTTGTGCGGATTTGCATCCACTTCTATTGCAATGTTCTCCACTATTTCCAGTCCATAACCGATCAGGCCTACTCTCTTCTTTGGATTGTTGGTCATGAGCCGGAGTTTGGTAATCCCTAACTGCCTGAGCATTTGGGCACCGATGCCATAGTCCCGCTGGTCCATTTGGAACCCGAGATGCAGGTTGGCTTCCACGGTATCCATGCCCTGCTCCTGCAACTGATAAGCTTTAAGCTTATTGAGCAGGCCAATGCCCCTGCCTTCCTGGTTCATGTACAAGATGGCGCCTTTACCTTCGGCCTGTACCATCTTCATGGCTTTGTGAAGTTGCTCCCCGCAGTCGCAACGAAGAGAACCCAGGATGTCGCCGGTAAAACAGGAAGAGTGAACACGGGTCAGTACTGGCTCATCTTTTTGCCATTCGCCTTTGAGTAACGCAAGGTGTTCATTGCTGGAATTCTTTTCCCTAAATGCCACCAGTTTAAAATCACCGTATTTGGTCGGCATGTCCACCCGCACCACCTCTTCCACCAGGGAATCTCCTTTGATCCGGTATTCTATCAGGTCTTTTATAGAAATGATCTTGAAATCAAATCTTTTGGCGACTTCTATCAGCTCCGGAAGCCGGGCCATGGAGCCGTCCTCATTCATTATCTCTACCAGCACCCCTCCTGGTTCAAAACCCGCAAGTCGTGCCAGGTCCACTGCTGCTTCTGTGTGACCTGCCCGGCGGAGAACACCTCCCTTTTTGGCACGTAAAGGGAAAATATGACCCGGACGGCCCAGATCGGCGGGATTTGTAAGTGGATTTATCAACGCCTGGATGGTTTGGGCCCTGTCGGAAGCTGAAATTCCTGTGGTACAGCCATGGCCCAGTAAATCAACAGATACCGTAAAAGCAGTTTCGTGAAGGGCCGTATTATTATTAACCATTAGCTCCAGCCCCAGGGCATCGCACCGATCTTCCGGAAGGGCGGCACAAATGAGACCCCGCCCGTGCTTACTCATAAAATTGATCACTTCGGGTGTCACATTTTGGGCAGCCGTTACAAAATCCCCTTCATTTTCACGGTCTTCATCATCGGCAACCACGACCATTTTTCCCCGTTTAATATCTTCAATAGCACTTTCAATTGAATCGAACATGAGCGGTATTTTTTGGCAAAAGTACTGTATCAGGGCCTTAAATGAAGCTTTTGGGAAGGCCGGAGAGATCAATTACCGGCAGCCTTTTGCGAATCAGGGGATACTGATGAAATCAAAGGTTGGTTCTCCCGATTGCGGGGCAGCAAATCCGGGGTGCGGGGTGTCATTATAAAGCCTTATTTTTCAGGGTCAGAATGTTAATATTTGCCTATATTTAATTTGGAAATATTCCCTTTCTTTGCAACCGAAAACCAATCTTTATGCTTAAGAGAATACTCTTTTTGTTATTAGTAGCCTTTGTGTCCGGGTCGTCCTTATTCGCCCAGATAACCACTTCTGCGTTAGGGGGAACTGTAAAAAGTACCACCGATGAGCCCCTGGTTGGTGCAACTATCGTTGCCACACACCAGCCTTCTGGAACCAAGTATGTAACCGTAACCCGTCCCGGCGGTGTGTTCAGCATACAGAACATGCGGGTGGGTGGACCATACCTCATCGAGATCACCTACGTGGGCTATAAAGTGGAAAAGATAGAAGATGTTTATTTGCAACTGGCTGAATCATCCCAGCTTACCCCACTTCTTACCAAGAATGATGCAACGCTGGAAAATGTGGTAGTAACCGGTACCGGCAGAAGAAACGTAATTTTAAATGCTAACAGGACTGGTGCTGTTACCAATGTGGGCAGAAGAGAGATAACTGTACTGCCAAGTATTTCCCGGAGCATTAATGATTTTTCCCGCCTTACCCCTCAAGCCAATGGTGCTGCGGTAGGCGGAGGAAACTCCCGCCAGAATAATATTACTGTTGACGGTTCTGACTTCAATAATACATTCGGTATTGGTGCCAACGTGCCTGCGCAAGGTTCTCCAATCTCCTTAGATGCCATTGAAGAGATATCTGTAAACATCACTCCGTTTGACGTTCGTCAGTCAGGTTTTATCGGAAGTGCACTGAACGCTGTAACCCGTTCCGGCACCAATACCATTACAGGCTCCGTTTACACCTACTGGAGAAATGAAAAACTACAGGGTGACAGAGTGGAAAAAGCCACTTTTGTTCGCCAGCCTTTGCAGTTCAATCAATATGGTTTCCGTGTTGGCGGCCCCATTATCAAAAACAAATTGTTCTACTTCTTCAATTATGAAACAGAAAAAGTAATCACTCCGGGTCAGACTAAATTAGCCGCTTCTTCTTCAGCTGCGTTTGGAAGTGGCCCAAATATTGCCCGCCCAACACAAACAGAGTTGAATGATATCAGTGCTTTCCTGTTAAGCAAATATGGATATGAGACAGGCCCTTATGATAATTATGACCTGGAAGGTGATAAGCAAAAGATACTGGCCCGTATTGACTGGAACATTACTCCTAAAAACAAATTGAGCCTGCGGTACAACCAGGTGGAAAGCAGCGACCCTGCTATTTTAAGTACCTCTTTCGGAAGCACCGGTGTTAACCCAGCTCCTCCTTTTGGTACTGGCCGCAGTGAGGCTACCGCTCTAAACTCATTGCATTTTAAGAATTCTAACTATTTCCAGGATTATAACTTTTATTCTATTGCGGCTGAGTTGAACACTTCCTTCAATTCAAGGATATCGAATACTCTGAGAGCTTCATTTAATAACCAGAATGAGCCCCGCAGTTCTACCAGCGCTGATTTTCCATTTGTAGATATTTTTAAAGATGGTTCTCCTTTCACTTCATTCGGTTATGAACCATTTACTTATGGAAACCTTAGAGATGTAAAGATCTACTCGTTCGTAGATAACCTGACCATCTCCGCCGGTAAGCATAATTTCCTGATCGGTCTGCAGGCAGATTTCACTAAAACGGTGAACGGCTTCCAGCCATTAGGTGCGAGCTACTACCGTTACAACTCATGGAATGATTTCGCAACAGGTGTTAAGCCAGCTGACTTTGCTTATACCTATTCATTGAAGAAAGACTATTCGCAGGCTTTCCCAGGTTTCAAATTTGCCCAATACTCTGCTTTTGTTCAGGATGAGGTAACCATAAATAAGCGTTTGAAACTGACCTTTGGTATCCG
Organism: Bacteroides fragilis; assembly: GCA_943372905.1. Taxonomy (GTDB): domain Bacteria; phylum Bacteroidota; class Bacteroidia; order Chitinophagales; family Chitinophagaceae; genus JJ008. The sequence continues at coordinate 6,883 of CALSAT010000104.1, forward strand.
TGCCGATCAGTCCACTTACCCCGGTGTGGAAGAAGTAAAAGAAAACCCATTGGTTTCTGCACTGACCTTTGAAAAAGGCATCAAAGTAAATACGGGCAAACTGCCTGCACAAAAAGTATTGGTATCTCCCCGTTTTGGATTTAACTGGGATCTCTACGGCGACCGTTCTTTACAGATCCGTGGTGGTACAGGTATCTTCACCGGACGTGTTCCTTATGTTTGGATCGTTGGACAAGCAGGTAACTCTGGTATGCTCCAGATCACCCAGTCTTTCAATGGTACGGCTAATACACCTGGTGTGTTCAATCCTAATGTTGGATTCTACAGACCTGCCACTCCTCCTACTGCAGGTACTACCATGCCATCTACCGTTACAGCTTTTGCTGAAGACTTTAAGATGCCACAAACCTGGAAAACAAGTTTGGCCATCGACGTAAAACTGCCCGGTGGTATTATAGGTACACTGGAAGCTATTTACAACAGGGATTACAATGTGCTCTATTCCCGCAACATTAACCTTGTTGATCCTTCCCCGCTGAATGTGAACGGCTATCCTGACAACAGAATGATCTATCCCAATGCCAACGCACAGAAATACATCAATAAACTGATCACAACAGGACCTGGTATCCAGGTACCCAGTGCTGCAGGAACCAGTGCCTTCTCAATGATCCTGACAGGTAATCAAAAGAGAGGTCATTATGCTTCTATCACCACCCGTTTTGAAAAACAGTTCAAAAAAGGATTCTCGGCTATGGTTTCTTATACCAAATCCATCGGCAACGTCTTGTTTGATGGTAATGGTGACCAGCCTTTTAACACATGGAGCCTGATCCAGTCTATTAATGGCGCTAATACCCCTAATCTTTCATACTCCAATTTCGTGGTGCCAGACAGAGTGGTGGCTTCATTGACCTATCGTAAAGAATACCTGAAACATTTGGCTACCAGCATTTCCTTATTCTACGAAGGTGCTATCGGAGGCCGTTTCTCTTATACTTACAGTGCTGACTTTAACCGTGATGGTACAAGTGCTGACCTGATCTACATTCCTAAGAATGCATCAGAGATCACTTTCCAAACACAAACTGTAAATGGTGTAACGTTCACTCCGCAGCAACAAAGCGACCTGTTCTTTGCTTATGTTGAGCAGGATAAATACCTGAGAACACACAAAGGGCAATATGCTGAAAGAAACGGCGCCCAGCTTCCCTGGAGAAACCAGGTGGACCTGAGGATCATGCAGGATCTGTTCACTAATATTGGCAAGAGCAAGAACACTTTGCAGTTCTCTGTTGACGTATTTAATGTAGGCAACCTGATCAACCCAAGCTGGGGTAAATTGAAAGTGGTGAATAACAGCGCAATCCTTGTTCCAAGAAACCAGGCAAACCTGGTTCCCGGCGGAACGATCAAACCAGAGTTCAACCTGGCACTTGACAGAGGACAGATCATTACCCGTACTTTCAGAGATAACGCCAGTGTAGCTTCTACTTATTATATGCAGTTTGGCTTACGCTACCTGTTCAATTAATATTGAAAGACATCTTTTATGATACAAAAAATCCCGGTCACTGATCGGGATTTTTTTATGAAAAATAAAAAACTAAACGGGTTCTTCGAAAAAATTGCCGCCATTAACTACCGGCTGCTGGCTCACGGCTGGTAGTTCCCCACCCCCATTTCAGAAAATCGGGCATCGCCCTTCCCCAGGTAAACACATCGTGATGCCCGTCTTCCAGTTCAAGGTATTGAATATCTTTTTCCCGGTCATACCCCTTTTCTTCCAGCGCAGCTATCAGATCAAGCGTATCATCAATGGAATCAATGATACCGTTCTTGTTACGGTCTTTGGTCTCATCCAGGTTTCCGCATTGAAAAAAGAACTTCAACCACGGTGCATACTTACCGCTCCGTACCTGCTGATGCATGATCCGGTGCTTACTGTCATCATACTCTTCATCATTCTGATCCAGACTACGCCACCAAAGGGAAGCTGAAAACAAGCCTGCCTTAGTAAATTCGCCGGGACGGTTCCATACAATATCCAATGCGCTCAATCCCCCGAGAGAAAAACCGGCAAAGGCCTTCTCCTTAAAGGAGTCGATCGAAAACTTTTGGCGTATAAAAGGTAATAGTTCTTCAAAAATGAAGGAGGTGTATAACGGGGCTTTGGCCCCCCGGCCCTTATAATCCAGGTGATTTTGCGTGCCGTATTCCATTTTCCGGTCTGCCCCGCAATGAATACCAACAAACAAAAGGGGCTCTATCTCCTGGCCTGAGTATAAGCGTTCCAGGATGGAAGTAAAACGCATTTTCTCCATATCCTGTCCATCATTGATCAATAATAGACTGATTGGCGTGGCGGCAGATTCGAGAGTAGGCAAAAAGAAATCAATGATCACTTCCCTGTCCAGGTATTGAGATTTCAGGATCACATTTTCAGTAAGAATAACGGATGCTTTGGTAGCCTGTTGCATGATTTCAAAAGTAACGATTTCATAATAATTCTGTCTTTTGGCCGTAATATTTCAACAATAAAGTAAAAGCAATGGGTTAATTTGTTAATTTGATTACGAAAAAATAAATTTGAAAGCAGCCGCTTCCGATCGCTTTTAGGACAGGTAACGGCTTCTTTAATTATTAAATACACTAAAACCAGTTTATGAAGAAAATCGGGATCCTCCACGGTAAAGAACGCTCCTTTCCGGAAGCTTTTGTTGCAAGAGTAAACAGTAAAAACGTACCCGGTATCATTGCCGAACCTGTCCGGATAGATAAAGCCATGCAGGGAGTACATAGCGGGTATGCCGTTATCATCGACCGTATATCGCAGGATGTGCCTTTTTACCGTACCTGGCTTAAAAATGCGGCTGTTACCGGCACTGCTGTTATTAATAATCCCTTCTGGTGGAGTGCAGATGACAAGTATTTCAACAATTGCCTTATGACAAAAGTGGACGTTCCTGTCCCTAAAACCGCCATTATACCGTCCCGCGAGCTGCCCGATGATACGTCAGATGATTCCTTCAGCAACCTGGCCTTTCCGCTGGACTGGAATTCCATTTTCAGTTATGTGGGCTTCCCTGCTTATATGAAGCCTTTCGCCGGAGGCGGATGGAAACAT
>CALSAT010000105.1:0-9980 GCA_943372905.1 Bacteroides fragilis
TAAAAATTATGAATTCGGTATACGGAGTCAACCATAAAAATTCGGATTTAGTATTAAACAATATTAGAAACGCAGAAAAGGTAGTAGGCTAATCTACTGCATACAACATCAGGTTTTGTGCAAGTGTGGCTTGACAAACAAACGTCAGCCAATTGCTGTCTCGTCCTGAAATAGGTTTACTCAAAAAAGTAAACTTATGGACATTAAAAAACAAGCGGTAAAGGAGTATCTGACCCCAGGGATTCACTTACCGGCAGCTGGCAGAAAAGTATGGGGTTGCTGCCGGTTATTTCCTTGTATATATTCCATGCCTGTATTGGAACAAAAATCATACAGGCTTTGCCTTCATTCACATAGTGTTGTTATAGAGCGACAGTGGTTTTTTCACAAACTGACGTTGTGCGTCATGCATCAGAAGACCATTTAAATGGATGAATTCTGAAGTTATTTTAATAATTTAAAGTTTAAGTCTCAAACTCATAATAACATGAAATTTAAAAAATCAAAATTTCGAAGGTTCATATTAGCACTTAGCATAACTGGCGGACTTTTGAATTCTTGTAATAATCAAAAGCAAACGGATAAAAGAATTTATGGCAAGTGGCTTGAAACAAAAGTTATCGTGGATTGCTCGGATTCAAAAGCAGCAGCAGATTTACAATTAGTTGCGGCCACATATCGAGAAAATAAGGTTGTATATGAGTTCCATTCTTCAAATGAATTTAGTACAAGCGGAGGATTTATTAATTCTTCAGGCTCATTTAAAATAGTTGGAGATTCGCTATTTTGGAATGATAATGGGCCAAATACAACTAAAGACAATATTGAATTTATCTCTGACACAAAGTTGATTTTGAAAACAAAAATAAACCCGGGCAATGACTGCATTTTTACTAGTGTTCTGGAAAAAAAGAATTAAGCAAAATACTTTATTTGCAGGACTGCACAGCATTGTTATTGCTGAGATGGGGCTGAACATTGAAACTTCGGCATTTTGCTGTCTCGTCCTGAAATAGGTTTACACAAAAAAGTAAACTTATGCACATTAAAAAACAAGCAGTAAAGGAGTATCTGACCAGGGCTTAACCTACCGGCAGCTGGCAACAAAGTATGGGGTTGCTGCCGGTTATTTCCTTGTATATATTCCATGCCTGTATTGGAACAAAGATCATACAGGCTTTGCCTTCATTCACATAGTGTGTATATTTATAGAGCGGCAGCGGTTTTTTCACAAACTGCCGTTGGCTGCTATTTATGAAGACACTACAAATCACGATATTAATTTTTCTGTTTTTTTCATCTTGTACTTATAGACCATTCCCAAAAGAAAGATATGAAATTGGAGAAAACTATAGGAATTTGATTAACTCGTATTCACTAGGTGACACTTTGATTTTCAAAAGCTCTCAAAATAGAATTGATAGTTTTATAATTTCGGGTATTGACTCTGCAATCAATGACAGGAATGGATATTTTATTAATGAAACAAATGGAAAATCAATATCTCTAAAATACAAGCAAATTCCAGTTGACAAGTGGCAAGAACATTGGACTGAAATGGGCCCAAACAACGAGGAAATGAAAGAACGTTCAAGTGATGCTACATTTATTTCAATTGGAAAAAATCCTAAGGACGAAACAACAGAATATTATTTCAACTTTAAAGAATTTAGATGTTCAAAAAAAGAAACCCCTAAACTAAATAGAGACACCATTGAAGTTAATGGCTTAAAAATTACGAATTACTATCAGATTGACAATTGTGCTGTTAGCTCTCAGAATGAAAATAGTATCAAAGTATGTTTTTCGACCATTGACAAAGGGCTTGTTGCTTTTAAGACATACAACAACATTCTTTGGACAAGACAGAATTAAACAGCAGCTAACATGAACTGTGTAACAAAACCAACCAAAAAGCCGATTTTTTATACTTACGGGAGCAGTAATTAGGTGATATGAGCGGTTGTATTTTATACCGATTGCCATCGGGACAAATACCTGTTTTAAATCTCAGCCATTTCCCACTACTCCCCCAACCCCTTCACATACTCATAAATAGCTTCCTGTGCGGCCAGCGGTGTTTGCCCGGAGTGCAGCACCCGCAGGTTGTTAGCAGCGCCGGTGGCGGTATTGCTGGAGAGCAGTACGGCCTTCTGGTTGTCCTGCAATTGTAATTGAAGAATATGCCCCAGTTCTGCGGCCAGCTTTTCATCGCTTACGGGGAACACCACTTCGATGCGGCTGTGCAGGTTGCGGTTCATCCAGTCGGCGCTGCCCATATAGTACTCCGGTTCGCCATTATTGTGAAATACAAAGATGCGGGCATGCTCGAGGTAGCGGTCCACAATGCGGTGTACCACGATGTTCTCACTCTGCCCCGGTACGCCGGGTGCCAGGCAACAGATACTGCGCACCAGCAACTGCACCTTCACCCCTGCCTTACTGGCTTCGTAGAGGCGAACGATCATGTCCCGCTCCTGCAGGTTGTTGAGTTTGATGATGATGTTGGCGGGCTTGCCCTCTTTGGCATTCTTTATTTCCCGGTCTATCAGTTTATTGAACCGCTTGATCAAATTGAACTGCGATACCAGTAAATGCTGGAAGGGTATCTTGCCATACAGGGATGGCTGCACTCTCGATTGTAAATAGGTAAAGAGCATATCCAGTTCCTGCCCGTATTCCGGCTTTGCTGAAAACAATACATGATCCGTATAGAAACGGCCGGTGGATTCATTGAAGTTGCCGGTGGCCATGAATGAATAGGCCCTGATCTCTTTCTGCTCCTGTCTTTTTACCAGCGCTACTTTGGCGTGTACTTTTAGTCCGGGTATGCTGTTGATAATCTTTATACCTGCTGCTTTCATCTTCTTGCTCCACTTAAGGTTGTTGGCTTCATCGAAACGGGCCTTCAGTTCTACAAATACCGTGACCTTTTTTCCATTCTTCGCTGCACTGATCAGCGCATTGACGATATGAGAATCCGCTGCCACCCGGTAAAGGGTTACATATATCTCTTTTACATGCGGATCAATGGCGGCTTCATTAAAGAACCGGAGTATGTAATTGTAAGAATGATACGGAAGGTGCAGCAATTTTTCTTTTTCTGCAATACTTTGAAAAATGGAACAGTAGTTGGTAAACCCGGCATGATTCATGGCAGGCCAGGAAGCAGCACTGAGTTTACCTTTCATTGGATTAGGCAAACTGCCAAGATCCTTCAGGTTGTGGTACCGCCCTCCCTCCACCATTTCATCAGCAGGAATGGAAAAGTATTTTTCTACAAAATCCTTTACCACAGCCGGCATTGCTTTATCATACAGCAGGCGGGTAGCAAGCCCCACTTCTCTTTTTTCCAGTTGCCGTTCTATCTTTTCCGCTATATCACCAAGGAATTCATCACCAATATTCATTTCCGCATCACGGGTCAGTTTTACACTCCAGGCCCCGTGCACGGTGTAGCTGGGAAAGACCTCTTTTAAATTATCCCGGATCACATCATCCAAAAACAGTAAATAATGATCATCACCGAGCTTCGGCAATTCCGAAAACCGCGGCAGATTGGCCGATGGGATATTCAGTAATCCATACTGGTGGATGCCGGGGGCTTCCGCTGATTCGAGGTCGGCTATAAAATACAGGGAATTGTTTTCTAAAAATACATTGGCCTGGTTTTCCTTTTGCAGCATCACCGGCTGCAGAAAGGATAACACTTTCGACAGGAAGAATTCCTTTACGGTTTCATGATGCTCAGGCCGGATCGCTTCATTGTAATAGAGGCAAATGTGATTTTGCCGCAATTCGGGTATGATCTGTTGTGTAAGGATGCTGCCAAATTCTTCCAATTGCTCATGCACTGTTTTCTGCACCTGCTGCACCAGGCCTTTTGGATATTCATTCTGTATCTTGATCTTTTTGACATCAATGGCCGAAAATGCAAAGATGGATGGCATCCGGACCCTGAAAAACTCGTCCAGGTTAGAAGAGAATATAGATAAAAAGGAAATGCGGCTGTACAGGGGTACGTTTTGGTCGGCGGCCTCCATCAGCACCCGGTGGTTAAAAGAAAGCCAGCTAAGGTCCCTGTTCAGGAAAAAATATTTGTCGTCTGCCATGGTCTAATGGTTAAGGTGTGTTCTTTGGCCTAAGATAATGGATTTTTTTTTGCTTTATCCCAGATCAGGCCGATGGCCTATCACCACAGGTGGGCGGCTGCACCATTCCGGGGTGCCACCTGCTGCCGGGCAGCCAGGGTGACTATAGTCATACGGGTTAATGCCCGGTTAGTGTAGATTGCAGCTTTCCAATAGTATGCACAGGAAGATCACTTTCATAACGGCTTTTTTGTTCCTTATCAGTTCTACGGAACTGCATGAGCTGGCAAGGTTACCGCAGTTGGTGGCGCATTTCTGCCATCACCAGGCCACCGAGCCAAAATTGTCCGTCACCAGTTTTCTGAAACTGCACTACCAGGCCAATCATCCGGACGATAAAGATGATACCGAAGACCGGCAACTGCCATTCAAATCCGGGTATGATATAGTACATATTGATGTGACTATTGCCATCCCGAGGGAAACAGAAACAACGGTTTACATACCGGAAAATGGTAAATCCAAAACATTTTACCCGGAAGGGATGCCGTTGCACCGGGCCTTTTCCATATTCCATCCTCCCCGCTATTCCTGATCAGTTTTATAGTTACAGCAATTGCCTTGGTTATAACTAACCACAGGTATCGTATTTCATTTTAAATAAACAATAGTATGAATGCAGCACAAATTCACCTGGCGCTTAACCATGCGCCCCTATTCCTGTCCATCATAGGTGGTGGAATACTTATCCTTGGTATGATAAAAAAGAATGAATCATTTAAAACCATTTCCCTTTATATGCTGGTGGCAGCGGCTGTTTTTACCGCACCGGTCTATCTTACCGGCGAAGGGACGGAAGAACTGGTGGAAAATCTGCCCGGTGTAAATGAGGCCACAATAGAGGCGCATGAAAACATGGCGAAGATATCGCTCATCATTATCATTATTACCGGCGCAGTGGCATTACTCGGTTTACTGTTCCGGAAAAATGCAGGTGTGGCTAAACTGGTATCTATTGGTGCCGTGTTGTTGTCACTGGCCTCTTTTGGCACTATGGCACAAACGGCCCATCTCGGTGGCCTCATCCGGCATACAGAATTACAAGCCGGTGCAACAGGCGCAGAAGGCGGTAATGAAAAAGAAGAGGCAGAAGAAAACGAAGAAGGCGAAAAGAATGTCAGTGACAGTCTCCGGCCTGAGCAGCGGATGACAAAGGACAGTTTGACAACCGCAGGGAAAGAAGAGAAAAAGAAAAAAGATGATGATGATTAATAAAGAGAGGGCTTCGGCCCTCTTTTTTATTTTCACAAAGGATAATGCCAACCGATTAACGGTTTCAATACCTGCCACAACATTTACTTATTGGTAAATTTAATTTTAATATTGTGGTATGACAAAAACCAGGCTTGAGGCTTTCAGCGACGGAGTGATCGCTATTATCATTACCATTATGGTACTGGAACTAAAAGTACCGCACGAAGGAAGCTGGAAAGCATTGGAGCCATTGTGGCCGGTATTCATCAGCTATGCCCTCAGTTTTTTGAACCTCGGCATTTACTGGGGCAATCATCACCACCTGGTACATACCATCAAAGAAGTGCGGGGCAGTATTTTGTGGGCCAACCTCCACCTGCTCTTCTGGCTATCCCTTATTCCCTTTGCAACTGCCTGGATGGGCGAGAGCCATTTTGCCAAAAGCACCGTGGCTGCTTATGCACTGGTGGCCAATCTTTGCGGTATATCGTATTATATTTTGTTACTGGTGATCAAAAAATGTAACCCTGGTAATACTCATCTTCATGATGTATTGCAAAAGCAATCCAGGAAAGGGATGATCTCCTGCCTGTTGTACACCCTTGCTATTCCGGCGGCTTTCTGGGAACCCGCAGCGGCCGGTGCACTGATCGTTCTCGTAGCCATCATGTGGCTGCTGCCCGACCGGAATATTGAAAAAGCACTTGGTAAGGATTGATACAACGACGGGTCCCCAAGCCATTGCCCGTGGACCCGTCGGTTGCATATCTTATCCGGAAAGGTATTTTACATTCCTTTCGCCACACTCAGATTCACAATAGCTGCACCCACCGGGCAATTGACGTTTGACCGCATCTCTTTCAATAATTTTTCTGTAAGGGCTTTCTTGTCCTTGGTGGTTTCTTTGCCATGCTTTTTATCAAAGGCTTCCATACAACTAAATACATCGGAACCTTTGGTGGCAATAGATTGCATTTTCTCAGCGAAAGCCGTGGCATCTTCTGGCTTCAGCTTCCCCATGCCCGCCATCATATCTGCCTGGGGGCTGGCGGATGCGGATACTGTTTTCATCAGGGCCATGGCGTCAGGGCTAAGGTCTTGTTGAAATTTAGTGAAGCAGTCGCACATTTCGTTGGCCAGTTCGGGTACTTTTTTGTCGGCAGAGCCGGAGCAGGCAGAAAAGATAAAGACAAGACTCAGGATACTTAATTGCAGTTTCATGTATTATTTTTTTTTGATAAAAAAGCATCCCGGTTAATTCCGGGACACCTCATGATAAAAGTACAGGCCGCTGTTTAGCTATTAAGGGCAACTTTACAAGTGAGTTGAAATGCTTATTAACAGATGCCAGGTAAGCAATAACCGATAAGGCGGATACTTAAGGCGGCCCTATTCCGGAAGGTTATAATACTGACGTACTTTTTCATAATCAGTAAAATCAATATCCGGTAGCGTTAATGCATTTCTTCCACCTGCGCCGGTAGAATTTGCATAAATGCGGATCACTTTGGCGCTTTGATATGCCTCACCCGGGCCCGCCACCACTGCAATGGTATTGACTACTTTGTTGGTGCTGCTGTTGAATGCAAAAGCGTAACGGTAACTGGTAAATCCTTCCAGTCCCCACCCCGGCACAGCATAAGCGGCGCCATTGCTATGTATGATATAGGCAAACCATGCACTACGGTTCATAGTATCCAGTGTAGTGGTAACCAATAATTCTTGTCTGGCATTTGTAGAAAAGTCCATGGGACCAAAACTGTATTGGGTAACATTGGCGGAAGTTCCGGCTGGTCCCGCTGGTCCGGCTGGACCCGGAGTACCCGCAGGGCCGGCGGGTCCTTCTTTTGAGCAGGAGCTAAGTAAAACAATACATAGGGAAATGATCAAAAGGTTTGAGATAGTTTTCATTTTGTTTGGTTTAGAATTGAAAAATATTTTTACACTTATTTGTCTTGAAATGATTTGCCGGCTGATCTACTTCGCATTTTCGCAGAAGAATTCCGTTTCATACACATCATGTGTATAGCGGCTGCTTACGCTGCTGTAACCGCCACCGGTATATTGCTGCTTAATTGTAAAATCGTATAAAATACAATTACCATTTTTTTGTTTAGCTACTATTGCCGCAGATTGTGCCCTGCAAATAATTGCTCCACTTACTTCATGGCGAACGATACTCCATTCCCTGCTTGTAATATTGATCTTAATAATGGTTTCATCCCACCCTTCATTTAAAAAGGCTTCTTTAAACTCTGCTTCCAAAGCAGCATTCACAACTAAGGCTTTGGGCATAAATGTGTTTTTAAGCCGGTCTTGCCTTTTCTTAAATGCTTTTGCAGCTACCATTTCCATAGAACCTTCAGCTGCTAATGCATCGTTTGCTTTTTTTAACACATCCGCCGCTTCTTTCATATTTGGGTAAATTTTAGTTACTGCACTCCAATAGGCTGCTTCACCAACCAACCCCCTGTATGCAATTTTTGCATTTATTACAAATTCCCGTTGCATCTCCTTAATAAAGCCATCAATTCTTTTTTTGGCAGGCTCCGACATTGTTTTTAAATAGTCCTCGCACACTTCGGCACCAACCATGCTGGCAGCCAATACTCTTTTTACTTTTTCGTTGTATTCTTCCAGTTGTTTTATATGGCTTGTTATATCTGCCTCCACATTACCCGTGCCGGGCATTGCTACATCACCAGATGCCATAAATATACTGGCACACCCGTCGGAGTTAGGGTTTCTGTGTCGTGCTTTTGCATCAAAAGCATCATTTCTTTCTTGTAAAACTGCCGCTACTTCATCATCATACGGTTTTAAAAACTGCTCCATGGCAGAAACATCATACGCAGGGTCCTTAGTTTTTACATATTTCAGTTGAACTTTGGCCCTGTCCAGTAATATTTTATAGGAAGGCGTTTTGCCATTACTTCCTCCTGTTGCCCCTTTTTTAATTTCATCTGCCAGTTTCCAGAAATTATCAACAAAGGTTTTGGCTTTGCCGGTGTAGTTTGCAACTGGCTGAGCAGCTATTTTTAGCGAAATAAGAAGGGTAAGGAATAAAATATACTTTTTCATACCTGTTATTTTGACATAAAGCTACTCTTGTAAAGAAGCTGCTTTTGGCCACATTTACCTTCGTTTGCATTTGCTGCACAAGTGTTATCCCGGATTACACAACTGTTTACAAGGCCTGGAAAGCCGGCAATAGAAGAACAGGTACAGATAGACAACCGGCCGGTACAGTTATATAAACTTCCGGTACAGTTATGAATGTACCCTTAGCAGCCACTGTACAGGGCCTAATTTGATCTGCCTGGCATATTACAAACAGGTCATTTTTATGAAGATCATTTCACTGAGCAGAACCAGCTATGCGTTGCACCACGAAGATGGCCGCCTTGCAGGTTCGCTTATTTACCTGGATGATTCGCTTACCGGTGCAACACTTACCTGTGATAAAGAATACAATATTTCAAAAGAATCTATGGGCAAATGGGTAACCACGGGAAGCGGGACCGGCATATTGCATGCCATGTGTAAGGTGAGGATTGGCGGCACTATTTCCCTGATCATCGCCAACACCCATTATACATTCAGAAAGCCTTTTAGCTGGAAGCTGCGGTTTACGTTACTCAATACGGAAAAAGAAGAATTGCTAGCCATCTTACCATCGGCCAACTGGAAGGTACATTCCTATAATTTCATACTCCAGTTAAACGGAGAGTTTGTAAAAGAAACTGACAGTTTTGTTATCTTACAGGCATTACATTGTGCCGTATGCAGCATGGCGATGATGAATGGATTTATTCCACCTGCAGTAGTAAGCTCATTTTAAATACCGATTGGATAAAATGTTCAGGCAATTAATCATATTTCTGTTTTTATTTCCAGCATTGAAGCTTTCCGGACAAAAGGACTGCACCTGTCCCATATGGAATGAGGCTGAAAAGAGTAAAGCCGATCCGGTGCTGTTAACACAGTCTGCTATCGGGATTTGCAAAGCGAAGGGATTTGAAATGATGGCTGGGGCGTTTCTTAACCAAACGCAATATGATTCTGCAGAATACTATGCTGGCAAAGCCGAAACCTTACTGAAACAGGCCGGCTGCAAGGAGGAACAGTTATTGGGCATTTATAAAATATGGTCAAAGTTCCACTTTATAAAAGCGGATTACCAGCCCTCACTGGACTATAGTTTAAAGGTTTTATCCATTGCAGAAAAAACAAACAACATTATTGAACAGGCGAATGTAGTCCTTAGTATTTCTCAACTCTTCAGCCGCATGGGGCAGTCTGACAAAGGCATTACTTATACCAGGATATCGGTTCCGCTGGTGGAAAAGCTAAAAGACTCTCCCGAAAAGGTCGATATCCTGAATAAAATAGGCGCCCGGTATTATTTTTACTTCCAGGACTATAAGGACAAGGCTTATATTGATACAGCCAGGGTCTATTACCTGCAAGCCATTGCTATCGCGAAAAATATCAACTACCGGAAAGGCAAAATGGCCTCTTACAATAAAATGAACACCCTGGCTTATCGGGAAAAAAATTATCAGCAGGCCTTACTATATATTGACTCCGCCACTCAACTGGCCATTCCCGGCATTGATGATAGCGAATTAAGCG
>CALSAT010000106.1:0-9954 GCA_943372905.1 Bacteroides fragilis
TCTTCCGATCCAGGTATCTACCCGGCCGAACAAGGTGGAAGAGCCTTTTTTGGAAGTAACCGCTACTTCATCTTCTTTCGTTTTTCCGTGCCGTATCACCGCTGCTGAAATAAGAAATATGATGGGTATGAGCGCTACACCTATCGTCATTAAAATATGCTTCGTATTTACCCGGCCGATAAATAAAAGCAGTAAACAACTTGCACCAAGTAATAATGCGGTGGAAAGGTTGGCTGGCGCAATTAATGCACAAGTGATCGCTACTGGTGCCATCACCGGCAAGAATCCCTTTTTAAAATCCTTGATCACATTTTGTTTCTTACTGAGCAACCTGGCCAGGTACATAAACAGGGCCAGTCGTGCAAAATCAGACGTTTGCATTGTCATATTGATCAAGGGCAACCGTATCCACCTGCTGCCTTCATTCATCTTTACTCCAAAGAATAGGGTGTAGAACAGTAAGGGCAGCGATATCAGAAAAGCTATCTGCGCCGCTTTTGAATAGAAGGTATAATTGACGAGGTGTGCAAAATAAATGACCATGATACCGGCCAGTATAAAAGCAACCTGTTTAAAAAGATATATTTCGGTATTACCCTTGTAGTTTTTGTAGGCCAATGAACCTGTAGCACTGTAGACCGCCAGCAGGGAAACAAGCGTAAGCAATACCACCAACGCCCAAATAACCTTGTCCCCCTTCGTCTTGCTGAGGAGGTTATTGGTGTTGAAGGTATTTTTCAACTCATTAAATCTTATTTCCCTTGTTGTTTCCATTTTTTAGTGGCCCTTTCGTTGACCGTTGGCCTTCTTGTTTTTTATACTTACAGACCGTCAACGAAAAACCGCTAACTGCCTGCATATCCTTTATAGTTCTTTTACCGCCTGCTTAAACTGGTTGCCACGGTCTTCATAATTCTTGAACAGGTCAAAACTGGCGCAAGCCGGGCTCAGCAGCACCACATCACCTTTGGTGGCAAAGTGAAATGCAGCGTGTACTGCTTCTGCCGCTGTTGATGTGTTCACTATTGTGCTTACGATATTCCCGAATGCTTCATGTATCTTCCTGTTATCCGTTCCCAGGCAAATAATGGCTTTTACTTTTTCTTTTACCAGTTCTTCGATCAGGGAATAATCATTTCCCTTATCCACGCCACCGAGTACTAATATCACCGGCTTGGTCATACTTTCCAGTGCATACCAGGTGGAGTTTACATTGGTAGCTTTACTGTCGTTAATAAATTCCACGCCTCTTACGGTAGCCACATGCTCCATGCGATGCTCCAGGCTCTGGAAGTTTTGCACTGCATCACGGATCTTGTCTTTCCGGATGTCCAGTGTAGTGGCCGCCACGCAGGCAGCCATTGTGTTGTACTGATTATGCTTTCCTTTTAAAGCAAAATCAAATACGCTCATGTTGGTAAAATCCTGTCCTGTTCTTACGTACATGTCCCCGTCTTTTATAAAAGCCCCGTTTGGTAGTTCTCTTTTCATACTTATTGGCAGTTGGTTAGATTGAATACTGAATTGGTTTAGATATTTCATAGTTACTTCATCATCGGCGCAGTAGATGAAATGATCACCTGGCTGCTGATTCATAGCGATACGGAATTTGCTTTTGATGTAGTTCTCAAACTTGTAATCGTAACGGTCAAGGTGATCTTCGGTGATATTGGTCAGAATTGCCACATCGGGTCTGAAGGTTTTAATATCATCCAGTTGAAAGCTGCTGATCTCCACCACATACAACGGTTTTGGATCTTCTGCCACCCGTTTAGCAAACGAATCACCAATATTTCCTACCAGTGCACAATCCAGCCCGGCGGTTTTGCAAATGTGATACGTCAGTGCTGTGGTGGTGGTCTTTCCATTGCTTCCGGTAATGGCAACGATCTTACTGCTGCCCTTGAACCGGTACGCCAGTTCCACTTCACTGATCACTGCAATACCTTTCTCCCTGATCTTTTTCACGATGGCTGCTTTTTCTGGAATACCGGGACTTTTCATTACCTCCTCTGCATTCAGGATCCTTTCTTCTGTATGCATTCCTTCTTCAAAATCAATCCCTGCATCCTGTAGTTCGTTACGATACTCATTTTTCAAAGAACTTCCGTCTGAAAGGAATACATGATACCCTTGTTGCTTAGCGAGCAGTGCGGCACCCACACCACTTTCACCACCTCCCAGTATGACAAACCTTTTACTCATCTTTCATCCCCCTTTGTTGCAGCCGGGGGCAGCTGTGTACGGAACACGGCTCTTCACAAGTATTGGACTTTCAAATACAACTGCACCACAATTCGATAAAATCAGAACGATCGTTTTCCAGGGGCAAAGGATTGGTTTTTCAACAATATTTCTCAAAAGCAATTGTCTTACTATCTCATCTTCAGCGTTGCGATGCTTAACACCACCAGCAACACCGTTACTATCCAAAACCGGTTCACGATTTTCACTTCATGGTACCCTTTTACCTGGTAGTGGTGATGCAATGGCGCTTTTAAAAAAGCCCTCTTTCCGATACCAAATCTTCTCTTTGTATACTTAAAGTAGCCTACTTGTATCATCACACTCAGCGTTTCCACAAAAAATACCCCACAGAAAATCGGCAACAACAGTTCTTTATGAACAATAATAGCCAGCGATGCGATAATACCCCCTAATGTCAAACTGCCGGTATCGCCCATGAATATCTGCGCCGGGTATGAGTTGTACCACAGAAACCCGATACATGCCCCGATCATTGCTGCAATAAATATGGACAACTCTCCAAGGTTGGGTATGTACATAATATTCAGGTAATCAGCAAAGACAAGGTTACCACTTGCATAAGCGAATATGCCGAGCAATACTCCAATTATTGCTGATGTTCCCGTTGCCAATCCATCCAATCCGTCCGTCAGATTAGACCCGTTAGACACAGCAGTGATAATAAAAATCACAATCAATATGTAAAGAACCCAGGTATAACTCCTCCAGGAAGTCGGTAATAATTTTGAGTAATTGAACTCATGGTTTTTTACAAAAGGGATGGTTGTTATCACTGCATCTGCTTCGGTAAAATATTTCGTACTACCATTTACTTCTCTTTCATGCAGTACAGTGTTCTTATCCGCTGGTGGAACTGTTCCTACATACTCTCTCCAGATTTTTACTTCACTGTTGAAGTATAATGTGGCACCTACCGTAATTCCCAATCCCACCTGTCCTAATACTTTAAACCATCCTGCCAGTCCATCGTTGCCGCTCTTTTTATATTGCTCACCTTTTTGCTGTGCCAGTCTTTTTCCTCTTAACTTCAAATAATCATCTATAAAACCGATAATACCGAGCCACACTGTGCTGATAAGCATTAACTGTACATACACTTTTGTTAAATCTGCCAGCAGCAATGTTGGAATGATGATCGCCAGGATGATAATGATCCCCCCCATCGTCGGCGTTCCTTTTTTGCTTTCTTCTCCCGGCAGGCCTTCCTCTCTTATACTCTCTCCTATTTGTTTTTTCTGCAAGAACCTGATCAGCTTTTTTCCATAGAAAGTTGTAATAAACAATGACAACAATACCGCCAGCAACACCCGGAATGTGATAAAGCCAAAAAGCCTTCCACCCGGGATGTTTACATCCTCCCTTCCAAGCCAGTCAAACAAATGGTACAGCATCGCTGATTGTTGGTTTACTTTATTATTGTCATCCTTATCCCCTTTTCGGACCCTTTACTTTCCCAGCAACTCAAATATCTCCTTCACTACTTCTTTATCATCAAAGTGATTTCTCACTCCTTTTATCTCCTGGTATTTCTCGTGGCCTTTGCCCGCCACCAGGATAATATCTTCCGGTTTGGCCAAACTTATCGCTGTCTTTATTGCTTCTTTTCTATCCACTATTGAGATATATTTTCTTCTTGCCGCGGCACTTAATCCCTCTTCCATGTCTTTTACTATTTGTACCGGATCTTCACTCCTTGGATTATCACTGGTAAAAATTGCCTTGTCACTGTACTCGCAAGCTGCCTCGGCCATAATCGGTCGTTTTGTTCTGTCCCTGTCGCCCCCGCAGCCCACCACTGTTATTACCTGTTCAAACCCTTTCTTTAGTTTCTTTATCGTTGCCAGCACATTCAGCAAGGCATCCGGTGTGTGTGCATAGTCAACAATCGCTATCACTTTATCCTTTGGCGATACGATATAGTCAAATCTTCCTTCTGCACCCGTTAGCAAACTCAATGCTGTCAGTATTTCTTGTTTATCCTCACCCAAACAAACCGCAGCGCCATATACAGCCAGCAGGTTATAGGCATTGAATTCACCGATGAGCCTGAAATGCACTTCGATATCGTTTACCATCATCATCAGCCCGCTCAGGCTATTGTCCAGTATCTTTCCCTTGAACTCTGCTACTGTCTTCAGGCTGTAGTAATACCTTTTTGCATTCGTATTCTGCAGCATCACCGTTCCTCTTTTATCATCTGCATTGCTGATGGCAAAGGCAAACGAAGGCAAAGAATCAAAGAAGGCTTTCTTCACCCGGATATATTCGTCAAACGTTTTGTGATAATCCAGGTGGTCATGTGTGATATTGCTGAAAATGCCGCCCGCATACTGCAAACCAGTAACCCTGTGCTGATGGACCGCATGTGAGCTTGTTTCCATGAACACATGAGTACAGCCTGCTTTCACCATCTGGTTCAACAATTGGTTAAGACTAACAGCATCCGGTGTGGTATGCGTTGCCGGTACTATTGTATCACCTATCTGGTTTTCAACGGTACTGAGCAATCCGCATGTATATCCCAATCTTGTAAAGAGCTTATATAGTAATGTTGCTATTGTTGTTTTCCCGTTCGTGCCTGTTACACCCACCAGCTTTACTTTCTCTGATGGTTTACCAAAAAAATTATGTGCCATATATCCTGCCGCTGCTGCACTATTCTCTGCCTGCACATATACCACTCCTTCATTTATCAGAGCGGGTGTGTTTTCATACACAATCGCCACTGCTCCATTTTCAATCGCTTTCTCAATGAACTGATGACCGTCTGCCACTGCTCCTTTTACTGCCACAAATGCTGCTCCGGGCTTTATCTTCCTGGAGTCAATCTGTACATCATTCACCTCGATTGCCGTACTTCCTGCTACAGACCTTATCGCCACTTTATATAATACATCCTGCAATAACACGATACCTTAAACTTTTAAACTTTACTTCTATCAGGTCAATTCCAGTATTACCGTTATCCCTTTTGCCAGTTTTGTTCCCGGTGCAACAGACTGCATTGTTACTTTCCCTTTTCCTCTTATTGCTACTTTCAGTCCCATATTTTCCAGCAGGTAGATCGCATCTTTCAGACCCATTCCTCTTACGTTGGGCATTATTTGTTCCCGCACTGCCGCTGTTCTCATCACCGGTTGATAATTATTTGCATACACACTGGCCCATGTATTCTGACCTGCCGAATCACGGTAAGAGACATTCATTGTTTTGAATACATTTTTTATGTCAGCAGTATTTCCTGCATAGAAAAAACCGGTACTGTCTTTTTTGGCTGCATACAACGAAGCGTCCTTCTTCTCTACATACATCGCATACAGCTTTGTAGCTATCTCCCTGAATACCGGTGCTGCCAGTGTGCCTCCATAATGTGACGCTGCATGTGGCTTTGTACGTATCACCACTATACAGGTAAACTGCGGCTTATCTGCCGGGAAGTAACCAACAAAAGATGCCTGGTACACTCCATGCGCATATTTGATCGGGCCATCAGACACATGTGCTGTTCCTGTTTTACCAGCCACTGCAAAAGGCATCCCTTTAAATACTCTTGTTGCGGTACCGTCAATGACCGTTGCCTCCATAGCTGATCTTGCTGCTTTCACCACGGCCGGTTTACAAATATTTTCTTCCAGTACGGTTGGCTGAAATTGTTTGTTGATAATACCATTGCTCTGGATACTGCTGACCAGGTAGGGTTTCATCATTCTTCCATTGTTAGCAATGGCATTATAGAGAGTCAAAGTATGTAAAGGACTTACCTGCAATCCATACCCAAAACTCATCCACAGCATATTTCCTTCTGCGCTTCCTTTTTGGTTCAGCGGTGCCATTGTTGGCTTCGGCACATTCGACAGGTCTATCGGCGATCTTACATCCAGGTGGAAGCGATGCAAAAACTCTTTCAACTCTTCGGGCCTTTGTGCAAATGCTTTATAGGCCAGTTTGCTCATTCCCACATTGGAACTATGTGCAAAACATTCTTTTACCGTCAGTGATGGCCGTGGTGATCTTTCTGCATCTGTTACGATCTTATTTCCCACCTGTAGCCTGCCTGCTCCACCCACTTCCACCACATCTTCAATCCTGCTCGTTCCTTTTTCCAATACAGAAAGTAAAGTGGCCAGTTTGATAGTAGAGCCCGGTTCCGTAGTCCGCAACGCATAATTATCATCTTCCCAATACGAACCATCCTCCCGGCGGCCAAGGTTAGCCATGGCTTTTATCTTGCCTGTGCTTGTTTCCATTATTATCGCTGTACCATACGGGCCTTCACATTGCAGCATCATCCGCATCAGTGCTGTTTCAGCAATATCCTGCATATTCACATCAATCGTGGTGTATACATCTTTACCATTCTCCGGATCCGTTTGAGAGCCTTCTACCGGAATGGCGGTTCCTCCAGCTATATAGCGAACCAGCTTTTGCCCATCATGGCCGCTCAACACTGTGTCATAGCTTCTTTCCAATCCTACATTTTGCTTTTTGGCTTTGTTATTCGCATCTTTAAACTCACGGGAAAGACCAATCGTTCTGTTGGCCAGCAAGCCAAACGGTGTTTCCCGTTTCGTATTCACTTCGACTATCACACCACTCTTGTTCCGGCCCTGTCTCACCAGCGGAAAATCCCTGAATACTTTGTAATGTTCAAAAGTCAGTTTCTTTTTTAAAGGATAATAACGTTCATTGTTCTTATAAGCGATCTGCAATTCTTTTTTATACTGGGCAGTTGTTTTGTCTTTAAAATAATTAGCCAGCGAATAGGCAAAGGAGTCGATGTTGTCTTTGAAGCGTTTGCCTTTTTTCTCTCTTAATCCATCTGCATTAAAATCAATGAAAATATCGAAGGTGGGAATGGAGGTGCTGAGCATTTGCCCATCTTCACTGTAAATAGTACCCCGTTCCGCATCAAGTGCTATAAATTTCTGATGAAGACTGTCGCTCATACTGCGCCAGTGATTTCCCTGAAACCGCTGGATGTAGAAGGCACGGCCAAGGACAAGTACACTTATCAGTACTATGCCGATAAAACTGAGGTAAACCCTCCATAATATGTCCCGTTTAACGTCCAATGTCCGTTGTAAATCCCAGGTTTAGCCTGTGATTTGATTTAGTAGTAATTAGTTGTATTCGTCCACCTTTTTGACTGAGTCAGAAAGGATTTTTATGTTATTGTACTATTCGTCAATTTCTGCTTGCGGAGTCTTTCAGCACCACCGGCGACTGCTCCAATTCTTTTAACCCCAGTTGTATTATAGCATCAGACTTCACCAACTCACTTTGCTTGCTTTGAAACATCACCTTGCTTTTCACAGCTATGTATTCGTATTTCAATTCTTTTACTTCTTTCGCTGTCTTGTTTATCTTCCGGATGGTCTTATCTGCGTAGTGGCCATTATATATATACACCACTGCCAGCAAAGCGAGGAACAAAAAGAACGGGATCTGCTTTATGAGTGACTGATAATTCAGCCATCGTTTCCAGTTTGCCTGTCCGGGAGGCAAGTCGGACTTCAGGTCCCGCTCTTTTGGATTTTGTTGCTCCTGCATAAATGAGTTTTTAGGCTCGTTGGTTTTGGTTTTTCATCGCCCGGTCTTACCGGGGGTTGATTTCAAAGGATATAGATTTCCCAAGTGTCATCCTTCTATATTTACAATCTTATATTCCATTTAAATTCCCTTACACCATCATCACTTTTTCCGCTACTCTCAGCTTTGCACTTCTCGACCGCGGGTTTTGTCTCATTTCTTCTTCGGAAGGAAGTATTGGCTTTTTGGTGATGATCTTCAGTTCACTCACCTGTGACGTATTGATAAAAGGATTTTCTTCCGGTTCATCAAATGAACCACGGCGGAAAAAATTCTTTACCAATCTGTCTTCGAGAGAATGAAACGTAATGATGGCCACTCTGCCCCCGGGCTTTAATAAGGATGGGATCTGCTGCAGCATTTCTTTCAATGCGCCTAATTCATCGTTCACTTCAATTCTTAATGCCTGGAAAACCTGGGCGAAGTACTTGTTGGGATTTCCTTTAACTATTTCCCGGAGTGCATTCTTAAATCCATCAATCGTCTTAAGTGAAGCGACGTTTCTGACCTGAACAATGGTTTTGGCCAAGGTTTTGGAGTTGGACACTTCCCCATAATGTTCGAACAGCTTGTGCAACTGTTGTTCGGTATAGGTCTGTACCACCTCAAAAGCTGTGAGTTTTTGGCGTGGATCCATCCGCATATCCAGTTCGGCATTATAGCGGATAGAAAAACCTCTTCCTGCTTCGTCAAACTGGTGACTGCTGACACCGAGGTCAGCCATGATGCCGTCTACTGCCATTATTCCCTCCAGTCTAAGGAAACGCTGCAGGTGACGAAAATTGTGTGAAACAAAAACTAATCTTTCATCATCAGGCAAATTCTCTTTGGCATCGGGGTCCTGGTCAAAGGCTACCAACTTTCCTTTTGCTCCTAACGACTGAAGAATAGCTTTTGAATGACCACCGCCCCCAAAAGTGCAATCAACATAAATTCCGTCAGGCTTAATGTTAAGACCCTCTATCGTCTCTTTCAGAAGGACTGGTATGTGGTATGGCTCATTCACCAATTAATAATTACTCATTATTAATTTTTCCACCTCCTAATACCTGGCTACCCATGTCACTTAATGCATCCGAAGAAATTGAATCAAAGAACTGTTTGTACTTATTACTATCCCAGATTTCTATTTTATCACCTGTTGCCATCAGCACTATATCTTTCTCCAGTCCTGCATACAGCTTCAGGCTTGGTGGCAACAGTATCCGGCCGGCTGTGTCGGGCTCCACAAAAGTGGCACCGTTCAAAAAAGCCCGTCTGAACTCCCTTTGCTTGGGGTCAAACTCATTCAAGCCGGTAATTTTCGCAAAGAGCGGCTCCCAGGTCCTCATCGGGTAGAGAGCTAAACATGTTTCAAAACCCCTGTTGATAACAAAGCGTCCTGTTTCCTCTTCCGGCAATTGCTTTTTGAACCCTGCCGGGAGTAGGAAACGCCCCTTGGCGTCCAAAGTAGCCTCGAATTCTCCGAGAAAGCCTGTCATTATCAGTGGGTTGGGTCAATTTGTAATTAATTGACACAAAATAACACTTTTTCCCACTTAACCACCAAATTTTTTGAATTTTAATTTTTCCCCATCCATTTTTCCCCCTGAAAACCAACTGGGGTGTGGCTTTCAGTAGGGGGAGGCCATTTTAAGCCATAAAATGAGTGAATTGGCTGTGGATTGCGGTGGATAACCTGTGAATTACCATGTTGGCAAGGTACAATTCATGAAAAGAACTTTACTTCGCAATTAATCAACAGATGTCAACAACCGGATATTCAGGCAGCTCTCTTATAAAAAAACTCGGTATTAAGCCGGAGGCTAAAGTTTTGCTCATTAACCAACCGGCTGATTATTATGCTTTACTGGAAACTAATATCAGCGATCAGCTTTGCAGGAAAAATGAAACGCCTGACCTCATTCATCTTTTTGTGACAACAAACAAAGAGTTTGAAGTGGCAATGAAAAAAATAAGCCCCGTGTATAAAAGGAATCCCGCGATTGCTATTTGGGTTTCTTGGTATAAAAAAAGTTCAAAGATCCCGACTGATATTACAGAGGATGTCGTTCGAAACTATGCTTTACAAAATGATCTGGTGGATGTAAAGGTTTG
>CALSAT010000107.1:0-9944 GCA_943372905.1 Bacteroides fragilis
AGCCAGCAGAGTTACGATCAGTGGATAGAGCACTTCTCCCGGTTGGTAAAGCTCATCCAGGCAGAAACTAATTACAGCCCCAATGAGACCGACCTCACGGTCACCGCCAATCAGGCAAAGCTCGCAGAATTTAGAAATGCCAATACAGAAGTAGTAAACGCCTTCGTCGATTTGAGCAACAGCCGAATAAGAAGAGACAACATCCTTTATAATATTTTATCAGGTCTGGTGTCCATTGCCTTTGATGTAAAGAAGTACATAAAATCCATCTATGGCGCTACCAGCCCTCAGTATAAGCAGGCAAATGCCCTGCAGTTCAAAAGCAGGAAATAGGGGTATCACAGATAAATGAGGCGCAATACCTGTGCATTCAATAACAGATCAGGATTTTGCAATACAACTTAGGTCTCACACCAAAAACTCCCGTCAGCAACGGGAGTTTTTCTTTTGCCGGTGAGGAAACTCGCTCCGGCAATGAGGAAACTCGCTCCGGCGATGAGGAAACTCGCTCCGGCGATGAGGAAACTCGCTCCGGCGATGAGGAAACTCGCTCCGGCGATGAGAAAACTCGCTCCGGCGATGAGGAAACTCGCTCCGGGCATGAGAAAACTCGCTCCGGCGATGAGGAAACTCGCTCCGGCGATGAGGAAACTCGCTCCGGGCATGAGGAAACTCCCATTGGCACCAGGAGAACTGGCGTTGGCACTAAGTGTAAAATCGTTGGTATGCCGCAAACTCCCCCTTCATCCTGCACCATCTTCACCGCCATTCTGCAACTCATTAACAGCTCTTGGCTCATCACTTTCGGCTACCCGATTGGCTTCCAGGTACCTGCGGAAACGCCCATTCGTAGTTTTTCATTCCCCAGGTAGTAGTTTTTCATCCGGCTGCCGGAAGACTACTATCGCACCAGTAAATACCGAAAAACGCAAAAGCCGTGGTATTGCTCTTGTACACATCCGGGTGTGAATATACTTTTGAGATAAGTTGATTGGCAGAAGATGGAGCCCCTATACCGTCCGATGTCCTGTTGAAACCGTCCTGAATTTAATTTCCAGATCCTCTGAATGCCATAGCGAAATCCAATGTCAGTCAACTTCTTCCTGATTATTGACCGCCATTTATAATAAGAAAAACTGCTGATTGCAGTGTTTACTATGGGTAAGCTCTTATTACCCTTTTTCATCTCCCCAACTTTTCCACACCTGTTGATAACCGGAACTTTCCGGGGTAAGTTTACTATTAATTTATCCGTATTTTTACGAAAATTACTTAGGAAGTTTACGTAAATTTTTACGGTAGGTTTACGATTATATCCTATCTAAAAAGCTGATTTTTATACCATTAAGCTGTTTATTGTGTCCTTTTTACAGAAAACCCTGATTGGAATAAAAACTGGTTTGAACAACTTTTACGGTTCAGATTCGAATTTGAAAGGCTTAAAAATGTTACTGTTATGAAGAAGAATGTAAAAAATTACAGAATCAGAGTTGAAACTGCTGAAGTTCTTATCTGGACTGAAGAGAACGTTTGGTAAGCACTTTTCTGTAAATTCTTAAAATAGTTTTTCTATTTTTGGCGAAACATCCAAATTATAGAAAAACTATTTTCATATCTGCTATTTTATTCGTTTCTTCTTATTCCCCTATCTTTTGTATTTAGTAAGTCAAAAAGAAGTAGAGTCTGTATTTTCTTAGCGGTATACGGAGTACTATTTTTTTTAATGACTAATTATTTTTATGACTTGCCAAAAAGCTGGAGAAAGATTCAGCAGACTACTTATACATTTCTTGAATATTCGATGTTTTTTTACATTTTTTGGATTAGCATCAAAAAAAGAAAATACAGAAAATGGCTAATATTTCTTTCTATAGGCTTTTACACTTTTCTAATCGTGTTTTTTTTAAAAGCTAAGCTTGGCCGAATTGATGCGGTGCCAGTAGGTGTAGAAACAATACTCATTTTCCTATTTAGCTTATTTTACTTTCACGAAACCTATATTGATACAAGAAATCAGTACGTTTATGATCGACCTGATTTCTTATTAGTTGCTGGTATACTTCTTTATTTAGGCAGTAGTTTTTTCTTTAACATACTCGCAAATCATGTAACACAAGAACAATCCGACAAATATTGGCATTTGACATATATACCCGAAATAATTAAGAACATATTGTTTGCAGTTGCAGTATTTAAATACTCAAAATTTATACAAAAAGAAAAGAATAAAGAATCTGCTTCTGTACCATTTTTAGATGTGATATAAAACTGAACCTAACCACCAACCATGTACTTCCTTCAAGCCACCAGCAGACCCGGAGTTTCCTTTGTGCTTTTTCTTGGCACAGTGGGCATGGTCATACTTACGGTGGCCCTTATCATCTTCATCATCATGCACCAGCGCCGGGTGCTGCGCTTTCATAAGCAGATACAGCAAATGGAGCAGGAGCAGCAAAAGATATTGCTGAATGCCTCTATCAAACTGCAGGAAGAAGAACGCCAACGCCTGGCTGCCGACCTGCACGATGATGCCGGCCCGCTGCTGGCCACCGTGCGCCTGTACCTGAATGAGAACCTGGTGAACCAGGACAAAGCCACCCAGCTGCAATCCATCTTCCAGGCCCGCCAGATAGTGGACGATACCATACAGTTGGTCCGCAACATCAGCCATAGCCTGATGCCCCCCACCCTGAAGAACTTCGGGCTGGAATCCGCCATCAACGACCTGTTTCAGAAAATAAGCGGCTCAGGCACCATCAATGCCAGCAGCCGCTTTCATGAATATAAAGAGCGGCTGAAAGAAGAAAAAGAACTGATCGTTTTCCGGGTGGTGCAGGAGCTGATCAATAATATCCTCAAGCACAGCAATTCCAGTTTTATCCATCTTACCCAGAATGTGCATGCCGATAAGTTTTACCTGCGCATTCACCACGATGGCCGCGGCATTGTACAATCCGACTTTGACAAGCTGAACAAAAGCAATGTGGGCCTGGGCCTGAAGAATATTACCAGCCGTATGCGCCTGATACAGGGCAATATCAATTTTGAAAAAGATATTTCGCAAACCTATTATAAGGTAACGATAGAATTGCCAAAGGATGAACCCTATGGGCTGTGAGGCCAGTGCATAAGGAAATGGAAAACACCGGGCGAACCTTGATAAAACAGCTTACAGGTACCGGTGAATGTCACTGCCAGATCGCAACATAATTTCGATATACCATTCATACTCTCCTTTTCCAACAATGAATATTTTATCCATTAACTTTGTTCAATATCTGATATACCATGAGTACCATTAAGGTAGCAATAGCTGATGATCATAAAATATTCCGTAAAGGAGTAATTCTTTCGCTGCGCCTTTTCACCAACATCAAGTTTGTGCTGGAGGCTGAGAACGGGCAGGAACTGCTCGACGGTTTACCCGCCGCTGCACCCGACGTAGTGCTGATGGACCTGCGCATGCCCGGTAAAGACGGGATAGAGGCCACCAAAGCCATCAGCAAACAATTTCCGCATATAAAAGTACTGGTGCTGAGCATGTACGAGGATGAACGCTTTGTGTATCACCTGATGGAGAACGGCGCCAATGGCTACCTGCTGAAGAATGCCGAGCCCAATGAGATACGCCGCGCCATTATGGAAGTGCATGAAAAAGGATACTACCTTAATAATTTTGTGAACCGTATTCTTTTAAAGAAATCACATTCCCGCCAAAAGGTGGTGCCTTCACTTAACAGCGAGATCACTCTCAGCGATAAGGAAAAAGATGTGCTGCGTTTTATCTGTATGGAATTTACCGCCGCAGAAATTGCTCAAAAAATGGAGATTAGCCCGAGAACGGTAGAGGCTATAAAGGACAGGCTGATGGAACGCTTTGGCAGTAAGAACACAGCAGGGTTAGTGTTCTTTGCGGTAAAAAATAATCTGATTGATTAGAGAGAAGTGGAGAGTGCAGAGTTTAGAGTTATTAGTAAACTGCGCCTTAATATCCTCGCACTCTTATTTTCACATTCTCAAATTTCCTCATTTGCACATTCTCATATTTCCACCTTTTAAAACACCATTTCCGGGATCTCTCCTTCCACAATTAATTTTCCGGCTGTCTTTGCCTGTATTTCTTCCACCGACACTCCGGGGGCCCTTTCGAGTAGTTTAAACCCTGCTGGCGTTATATCCAGTACGGCCAGGTCTGAAACGATCTTTTTTACACACTTAATGCCGGTGAGCGGCAAACTGCATTTGGGCAATAGTTTGGATTCTCCTTTTGGATTGCTATGTACCATGGCCACAATGATATTCCTGGCACTGGCCACCAGGTCCATAGCGCCACCCATTCCCTTTACCATTTTCCCGGGTATCTTCCAGTTAGCAATATCCCCTTCTTCGCTCACTTCCATGGCACCGAGTACGGTCAGGTCCACTTTACCGGCCCGTATCATTCCAAAACTCATGGCTGAATCAAAAAAGGCAGAGCCGGGTACGGTGGTAATGGTTTGTTTACCCGCATTGATCAGGTCAGGGTCTTCTTCTCCTTCCCATGGAAAAGGACCCATACCCAACAATCCGTTCTCGCTTTGCAATACCACGTTCATCCCTTCCGGAATGTAATTGGCCACCAGGGTTGGTATACCAATGCCCAGGTTCACATAATATCCGTCTTTTAGCTCCTTTGCGATACGTTGTGCTATTTGCTCTTTCGTAAGTGCCATAGTGATTTGAAAATTAAATAATTTGATAGTTTGAAAATGCCTCCCGGTTCTCAGTTTCCCTTTCGCTTTGCCGAGGCAATTATACTTGAAAGTATCCTCTCGATTTCCTCCATATCTGGTATCATACCACCCGGATCCGGATAATGGTCGGAAAATTTCATCAACAACACCCAAAACTTTTGCTCATCTCCTTCCTTAGCAGCAATCTTCATCTTATGTATAAAATCCGCTTTACTTTCTGCATTTTGCGCCTCCCATACATTAGCTCCAATAGATGTGCCTGACCGGATGATCTGATCGGCCAGCGCAAATCGTTTCATTGCATAAATTTTTTCTGCATAGTCCAGCACTTTAAGGGCATATTGAAAAGTTTTGTCTACGATTAGGTTTGGTTTGTCATTCCGCATATTTGATACTGTTTTTTACAAGAGGTAGCGGAGTGTATGGTATATCTCAAATTATCAAATTCATTCATTTTCAATTATTCTTCCTCACCGTCCGTTGCTCTATCCGCTTCTCATATGTTGCTCCCTGGAAAATGCGGTGTACATAAATACCCGGGGTGTGAATATTGTTAGGGTCCAACTGTCCCACCGGTACCAGTTCTTCCACTTCGGCAATGGTGATCTTTCCGGCCATGGCCATCAGTGGGTTAAAATTCCTGGCCGTTTCTTTATAGATCAAATTGCCATCCGTATCACCTTTCCATGCTTTTACTATGGCAAAATCGGCATCAAATGCATACTCCAGTAAATACTCTTTATTGTTGAACGTCCTGGTTTCTTTTCCTGCCGCTACTTCTGTGCCTACCCCTGCCGGAGTAAAAATGGCGGGCATTCCATACCCGGCTGCCATGCAGCGGGTAGCCAGCGTACCCTGCGGTATCAGTTCCACTTCCAGTTCACCGGTCAGCATCTGCCGTTCAAATTCTGCATTCTCTCCCACATAAGAAGAGATCATTTTTTTAACCTGCCGCTGTTGCAGCATCAGGCCGATACCAAAATCATCCACGCCGGCATTATTAGAGATACAGGTGAGTTGCTTCACTCCTTTTGCCACCAACGCTGCGATACAATTCTCAGGAATACCACAGAGGCCAAAGCCCCCAAACATCAGTACAGCCCCATCCCTGATATCCTGCACAGCATCAGCTGCATTTGCCACTACTTTATTCATTGGGAAAATATTGAGCCATAAAATTAGGGAACTTAGTACAAGTAAATGCAAGTCTTACCGCAGAAGGAATTGTGGAATGAGCACCATAATAACAAACGATACGACGATTGTTATATGCAGTATAAAGATGCTATGGCAGGTAACAAGAGTTGAATTATGATACGATAAAGAGGCCCTTATTAATCCGGCTTAATTGCCTCTATCTTTTTGCGTACCCTGCTGGTGTCAATGGGTTTGGTGGTAACAGGAACAGTGGCTGGTATCGGTGATCTGTTGATTGTATCCGGCACTTTTTTAGCCGAGTCGCCGGCACTAACTGCGGGAGTAACCGGCACACCTAATTTCTTATTTTGAATAGAATCCATAATGGTCCTTAACTGTACCGGATGTGCCCGGTAGTAATCAAAGCTTTTAGAAAACTCTTCTTTCGTTACTTCATGAAAACTGAATATCTGCTGGTACATCCTGATATTCTTCTTTTCCTTTTCACTGGCGGAGGAGGTATCCCTGTTCAGTACATAATCTGACAGGAACTGGTCAGCCCTCATCATATCCCACAGTACGGCCTCCATTTTTTCCGGCTGTATTATATCACCCGGCACCCTGTCTTTGTTGCCACAGGCTGCCACACCAATAATAAAAAAAAGGAGCACTGGTGCTATTCTCATTTCAACTCTTTGTAAGCGGCGGAATTAGTAATGTCTATTCTTGTCAGGATATCTTTTGCTCTTGCCTTTTGTTCGGTCGTGGCTTTGCTGAATACTTTTACCAGTTCATTACTTTTTCCCTGGAAAAAGAATTGCATGATCATTGAGTTGGGGTTCTCGTTATTGATCGTATTCAAAAAATTGAGGCTGTTGAGCAAGCCGCCCCTGCCGGCGTCTTCATTCTCATAAAAAATATCCATACCGGAGCGGTAGTAATTATAGATGGCATCGTGAATAAGGGTAAAGCGGCTGCTGTTGAGGTTCTCGGCCAGCCAGTAGCGGTTACGCAGGCTTTCAAATGATTTCCAGCCGGTAATATCCTTGCTTTCCGGGGCATTATTGACAATGTTCCAGGCCTTTTGAAAATAAGCATCGCCGCCCCGCAGTGAGAAGGAATCATAATCAAGCCCAAGAATAATATTGACATAGTAGGCCAGCACTGCTGTAATATTTGCCACCAGCGGGTCGTTCCCCTGCACCCTGTTCTCGTTGAATTCTACGGGCTGAAACTCTATGTACCTGAATACAACATTATCATCAAGATAATTTATCAGCGGAGAATCGTAGCTGGTATTATACACGGGGCGGGCCGCCTGTACGGTCAGTTTGCCTTTGTACACATTGTTGCCGAGGTCCTGCTCTATGGTAAGCAGGAAATTACATTGGATTTTTTCTGCGGGCTGAAATGCGTCATTGGTCCAGCGCCGGTTATTTAAAAAATTGGTCAGTGCCGTTTGCAGGGTTTGAAATACCTTTTTATCAATCTGGGTACTTACCTTACTGGTGATCACAGAAAAACGGGCCTGCAACTCCTGCCCCTGTGCAAAAAGGGAACTGCATACCAGCACTGCTACTACTGCATATTTTTTAAGCATAATAAAGACGGATTATAGTGTCAACAATATCCTTTGCCACTTCGCTTTTGGGCTTGGCTGCAAAGCTGATCTCATTACCTCCTTTGTCGAATATAGTTATCTTATTGGTATCATGTCCAAAACCAGCCCCGGCATCATTCAGTGAATTCAGTATGATCATATCGGCATTTTTCCTGGTCAACTTATCCAGCGCATTTTGCTTTTCATTATTTGTTTCCAGTGCAAATCCTACCAGCACCTGCCCCTTTTTTTTCTTTTCGCCAAGGCTTTTAAGAATATCCTTCGTTTTAATCAGTTCCACAGTAAGCCCCTCTTCCTTTTTCTTGATCTTTTCAGCAGCAACCGTTACTGGAGAGTAATCGGCCACTGCGGCTGCCATTATGGCGATATCGGCAGTGTCAAACAATTCGTTGCTGGCGGCATACATTTCAGCCGCCGTGGTCACTCTTTTCAGTTTAATTCCATTCTCAGCAAAATCAAAGGTTGTTGGTCCCAATATCAGTGTTACATCAGCACCCCGTTGCTGCAATTCTTTGGCGATCGCAATACCCATCTTACCAGAGGAATGGTTGCCGATAAAACGAACCGGGTCAATCGGTTCGTATGTGGGGCCGGCAGTTACGATCGCTTTTTTACCGGCTACCGCTCCCGCCTCAGGCGGGAGCAAAAAAAAATTATTCACCAGGTACTGAACGATCTGCTCCGGTTCAGCCATCCGCCCATCACCGTGCAGACCGCTGGCCAGGTCACCTTTCTCCACGGGAATGACCCGGTTTCCGTACGCTTCCAGCTTCTTACAGTTCTCCTTGGCGGTTGGGTGATGCCACATGTCCTCATCCATGGCCGGGGCCACCACCACCGGGCAGGTGGCTGAAAGATAGGTGGCCAGTAAAAGATTGTCGCATTGTCCGGAGGCCATCTTAGCCAGCGTATTAGCACTCAGGGGGGCTATCAGCAGCACATCGGCCCAACGGCCAAGCATTACATGGTTGGCCCAGCTTTGCTCATCAAAGAGGTCTGTGAGCACCGGGTTGCGGCTGAGAGTGCTGAGAGAAAGGGGTGTAACAAAGTCTTTAGCGGCTGGCGTCATGATCACTTTTACCTCGGCGCCGGCCTTTACCAGCAAGCGTACCAGGAAAATGGATTTGTAAGCAGCAATGCTGCCGGTAATTCCCAGTAATATTTTTTTTCCTTGTAGCATACCTTTTCAAAAATACAGCTAAAAAGCAAAAGCGACCAGTTGAAAACAAGTCGCTTTTTATAATATAATACAGCCAATACCTTAGCTGAACAGTTCGTCTTCGCTCCTGCGGAAGTACACTTTATCTTCCATAAATTCCTGGGTAGCAAGCAGGGCCGGGTTAGGCATTCTTTCATACGCCCTGGATATTTCTATCTGCTCCTTATTTTCATGGATCTCTTCCAGGCTGTCAGTATGGCTGGCAAACTCCTCCAGTTTGTTATGCAATTCTTCTTTCAGAGAGATATTGATCTGGTTGGCCCTTTTTCCTACAATGGATATAGACTCATACAGGTTACCTGTTTTGGCCTTAATATCATCCAGGTTGCGGGTCTCTACGTTGTTAGTAATGCCTGCACTAAGCTGGCGTCTTAATTTGCTCATTGCCTAATTTTTTAATATTTGATTGCGATAAATTCAGAAATTCGTCTGCTTCCTTTTTTAATTTGCTCTCGGGAAACCTGTCAGTAAATTCATTACACTCGTTGATCACCTGTTCGAAACGTTCCACCTGCTTTTCTTCCACACTCAGTTCTGCAAAGCGGTAGTAAGATTTGATGATCCAGAGCTTATATTCATCCGCTTTCATGGATTCCGGGTAACTATTCAACAGGGTGGAAAAACTAACGCCAGCTGCACGGAATTGACCCAGATCATAATACAAAACAGCTGCTTTAAAATCCTTTTCCTCCAATTTTCCCCTGCACTTATCAATGATCTCTGTCGCTTCTTTATTACGCAGTGACCCTGGGTGGGTATTGATGAAGGTCTGCATCATCCCCATTGCTTTGATTGTACTCGTTTGATCGAGCTCTGGTTTGGGCGATTGCTGGTAAAATGAATAAGCCCTCATATAATCTACTTCTTCCGCCTTAAGGCTGTTTGGAAATATTTCCATGTAGCTCTTGAAAAGGTTTTCTGCATTCAGGTAATCAGCCTGGTAATAAGCACAGTACGCATACTTATAATAGATATCTTCAAACTCCTTTCCTGCTTTATAGTAAGGCATTATATCCTCATATACCTGCTGAGCCTTGGTATATTTTTTTTTGGCAAAATACTGTTCTGCGATACGGAGCTTATATGCCGGATCCGGATTCTTGAGGATCTTGGTCATGCTTTTACTGCCGCCGCAGCTTGCCAGCAAAACCACAAATGCCAAAATCCAGCTGTATTTTACCAGCATTTTAATTCCACTATGTTTTACCTTAAGTAAGTTACTATTCATAAAGGG
>CALSAT010000108.1:0-9930 GCA_943372905.1 Bacteroides fragilis
ACCGTTTGGATAGCCCGTTACTTCAATATTTTTTTGTGGTTGCCGGTGGCAAATATTTTTGGCGGCATCATGGGTAAAATCCAGGAGAATATGTTGAAGGAAGATTTGCAGCAAATAGCTACCAATGGCGATACCTTTTTTAGCACAACTGACACTGCTTATCTTATTTTTATGATTATAGGTATCATTGGATACTTCACCGTGCCATCCGTCGCCAATTATATTATCCATGCAGGCGGTGGAAATACACTGCTATATAAAGTAACCAATATGATGAGTACATCCAGCCGTACTGTTGTGGCCGGTGGCACTTCTATGGCAAGAGATGCAATGGGTGGAGCTTACAACAAAATGAGCAATAGTATGGCAGATGCTGGGGCATCACAGGGATATTTTAAAGAAGGTAATAGCGGTGGAAGTAATTACATGAAGGATAAGCTGAGTGGGAAGACTTAACCTTTTATAACTTACCAATATTCTTATGAATAGTATCCAATATTTCCTCAAACGGTGGCTGGCCTTTATAATACAGCTTTTTTGTTTTCTCGTACCTGCGTTTAAAAGTTTCTTTCAGCCCTGGTGCAGATAATAAGAATGCTTCGTTTTCAGCTATTGAAATTTCATAATCTGCTTTCGGAAACCTTTTTTTCTTATGAACCTGGTAATCTTCTGTGCCTAAAAATTGTTGCACTTCATTGTTATTTAACAGGCAGGCAACATCATAATATTGCCGCATATAGTTAGGCCGTTCTGTTCCATCAGCCTGTTCTTGTCTGAACTTGGTGGCAATGGTTTGGAGTTTCTCTACAAATGTATAACCCGGATGGTAGCAGGTAATATCAACTGCCCGATTATCGGCAATTTTTATGGCACTATTGCTTGCTGCTTTGTCAAATGCCCAGGAACTTATAGTAAGGTTTGTATTAGGTGTAACGGTATCAAAACCTGCCTCCAGTAAAATTCCCTCTTTCACACCTTCTATTGCGGTTGTCTTACTTTCATACAAAAGACGGATGCCGCCACTTCTGTAATAGTCTTTATCATCAAAAGCGGTATCCCTGTTTACAGCAACAATACCATCAATCTTTATTTCGGCTGCTAACCAGTCATAGAATTTTTTTCTTGACTCTATATGTTTGTCCTTTGTTTTAGCTGGATTTTCTTCAACACCCATAGCTACAGGTGGTGTAATATGTATATCTATATCTTCAGAAAATCTATCAATTATTTTATAGCCTTTTGATAAAGAAGTACCTCCTTTTAATTCAAAAGTAAAGCCTTGTTGTTTAAGGCCATGCAACACATGCATAATCCAATAGTCTTTTTCAATAAGGCCTGGCAAAATTCCTGTTTCTTCTTCCAATATCTGCAGCAGGTCACGAAAGTCTTTATGATTATGCAGGTATGCTGTGGTCATGTTAAACTGTATAAGGTTGCAGTAAAGGGGCAAACATTTTTTTTGTTCTTACACTACCATATTCTGCAACAGAATGGGTAAGCTTTTTTACATCCATTTCAGCAACTTTTTCAGCTACTTTTTTTAAGACGGTACTGGTATCCTCAGCCAGTGTATCAAGATTATTTACTAAATCAACCAGTAAAAATTCCTGGGTTACTTTTTTAGGAAAATGCGGCTTCACTTTAAATTGAAATGTTCTGTTGCCCAGTTTAAATTCGCCATGCCGCTTATGATTGTACACTGTTCTTTCGTTATACAACTGAGTAGTGCCTACGCCCAAACTATTGTACGCATTGGGTGTGGTTAACAGGAACCGGTGGTCATTCAAAAAACTTTGCACCAGCACATTTTCATCTGGCGGGGTTTTGCCAAAAGCACTTTCTTTCGGAAAATAGTACAGCCCCTGGGATAGTTTTTGCAACGTCCCATCTTGTACCAATTCGTCAAGGTGCCGGTCAACTGATTTAGACCAGTTGGCTAATTCGGTTCTGCGGTAAACCCGGCCTTGCTTTAACTGCCTTTTTAATTGATGTAACTGACTCATACACGAATGCTTTACTTAGCAAAAGTACAATCTTTTTCGATAAAATACATATTTATTTATTGAAAATTCATGCAAAATACCTATTAAAAAGCTGTATATCAACATAATAAACCCATTCCTATAAATGACTGTTGACTTAGGCAGTAGAAAGCCATTTCTTAAAAAAGCACTCACACGGTAGTGCTACCGGTCTTACCTGTCACTTTCATTCCTTGGAAAACTATTTGCTTTGAATACAACTGTGTTAAAGAAAACTGTGAGTGATGTTTAAGAAAATGAAAAATATTGATTCGGCCTTTCGTTATATACGACTGTTCTCCATTGCATTTATTGCTGGATGCATTTTAATCTCTGTATTTATTGCGTATAAAAGCTACCAGATAGCTTCCCAATCCCAGCAAAAGGTTTTCATATTGGCAAATGGCAAGGCATTGGAAGCCTATGCTGCTGACCGAAAAGATAATATCCCCGTTGAAGCAAAAGACCATGTAAAAATGTTTCATCATTTCTTCTTCACCCTCGACCCGGATGATAAAGTAATACAGACAAACATCACAAAAGCATTGTACCTGGCAGATAATTCTGCTAAGCAACAATATGATAACTTAAAAGAGAATGGTTATTTCTCCAATCTCATAGCCGGTAATATTAGCCAGGAAATTCAAATGGATAGTATTGAAATCAATATCAATTCTTATCCTTTCTATTTTAAGTACAGAGGCAAGGAAACTATTATCCGGCCAACATCTATCATTACAAGAAGTTTAATAACTGAAGGGTATTTGAGAAACGTATCCCGTTCTGATAATAATCCGCATGGGTTCCTGATTGAAAAATGGAAGACACTGGAAAATGCTGACCTCAACACACAAACAAGATGACATGTGGCTGTTTAAAAAACAAAAGAAAAAAGCTGAAGCAGGTAATGGAGTATCCGACAAAGTAGCCGGAAAGATTGCAAAAGCAGGTATAGCTGTACAAAACAAATTTGCTAAAGGGATGGATAAACTTTTTGCTGGTATGAACACAAAACGATTAAAACTTTACCTGATTATTTTCTGCATTTGCTGTGGTGGCTACAGCATTTATCTTTTTACTGATGCTATTGTAAGTCCTGATGCAAAAAGTAAAGCCCTGCAAATAGACAAAGCCAGTATTCCCAAACATTTTGAGGATACCGGTGATGACATCATGGCAACAGACAATACTGTTGATGAAGAAACCTTTCATCAAATACAACAATTCAAAAAATATTTAGACAGCCTGAAGCAAAGCAAAAGTTATTTATACGACAGCATTATTACTGCCCGGCCATTCCTGATGGATACAGTGCTGATGCTGGAACAGATTTATTACTCACAAAAACAAAAATGAGGTGTATGAAAAGTGAACAAAGGTCGCAGGCCTTCTTGCGGAAACGAAAAATGATGCTGGTGTTGCCACTATTGGTAATTCCTTTTTTAACAATGGCTTTCTGGGCACTGGGTGGCGGAACCGGAAACAAGAATAATACCGTTATTCAAACAGCAGGGTTAAACCTTAACCTGCCCGATGCTCAATTGAAAGATGACAAAGGAGAAAACAAATTGAGTTTTTATGATAAAGCTGATAAAGATTCTTTAGAATTATTGGAGCAAATCAAAAACGACCCTTCCTATCTTTCAAAGCCAGATTCATTTGCAAGCCCGGTAAATGAAATTGAGCAACTGACTACCTCTTCGGCTTCTAAATTTAACCAGCGGTTAAATACTTCGCCCTACTCATCTTCATCTGGAAACCCCGAAGAAAAGCTGATGCAAAAATTAGCACAACTTCAAAACCAAATTAACCAGCCTGAAAGTTCAATTACAGAAAAACCAGGTGATGAAAAATATGATGCGTATGATGATGAATTTTCTCAGCAGGTAAACCAGTTGCAGAATATGATGCAGGGGATGACAGAAAATAATACGGAAGACAATGAAATGAAACAACTGGGAAATACCCTTGATAAAATCCTGGATATCCAACACCCTGAAAGAGTGAAAGACCGACTAAAGGAAAAGTCACAAAAGCACAGAGAAACGGTATTTATAGTAAGTAAGTATCCGGCAAGTTTCAATATCAGTCTGCTCGATACTAATAAAAGAAAAGCTAATCAAAGCAGTGGATTTTATGGACTGGAAAATACAGCAACTGGTGAAGATGCTGACAATGCAATTGAAGCCATCATACCAGAAAATACGATACTGGTAAACAATGCTGTAATTAAACTCCGGCTTGCTGCCGATATTTATATTAATGGCGTACTGATACCAAAAAACAATATGGTGTCGGGCTTGGTTTCGTTGGTGAATGAACGGCTGCAGGTTGAGATAAATTCCATACGCTATAATAATTCTTTGTTCCCTGTAAAGTTGGAAGTATACGATATGGATGGCCTGGCTGGCATTTACATTCCGGGGGCTATATCAAGAGATGTGGCCAAACAATCTGCGGATAACAGTCTTCAACTAATGGAACTCACTACACTCGACCCTTCTTTAAAAGCTCAGGCTGCTGCCGCAGGTATCAATACAGTTAAAAGTATGCTCAGTAAAAAAGTTAAACAGGTTAAAGTAATGGTAAAGGCTGGCTACAGGGTTTTGCTTAGAGATAAAAATATTAATGAAAATTAAAAAAGTGAAAATGAAAAAGTATTTGATAACAGCATTTGTAATTGTATTTGCCAACTTAACACAGGCGCAAACACAGTTGTGTATTTCAACAGAAAAAACCACCAGCCTCATTTTCCCTTTTGCCATCCGGCATGTGGACAGGGGTAGTCAGTCAATATTGGCGCAGCAGGTAAAAGAGGTGCCAACCATTTTGTTAGTAAAAGCTGCCTCAAATAGTTTTAGCGAAACAAATCTTAGTGTGGTCACCGAAGACGGAAGTATTTATGCCTTTGATGTTTGTTATGAGGGGAAGCCTGGTGTGCTGGTTCACTATTTACCTATCAACAACAAGGCTACCACTGCTATGTATGCAAATGGAATCTTAGATAATCAAAGAGTGACAAAAGGAATTGAAGACCATAAGTGGAAAACCGATGCAGCTATAACAGGCATCTACATAAAAAGCGACGTAATGTTTTATCAGGTTTCTATTTCCAACAACAGCCCGGTTGATTACACAATTGACCTTATCCGCTTTTATATACGGGATAAAAAGAAAACAAAACGAACTGCCGTACAGGAAACAGAATTAAAACCTGTTTATATAGTAGGCAATACAAAACTGGTAAAAGCTAATAGTAATGCTGTTTTGGTTTTTGCAGTAGAAAAGTTTACAGTGCCAGATGCAAAATACATGGCCGTTCAGATAAATGAAAAAAATGGCGGCAGGCATTTTACCATGCGGATTAAGAACAGAAAAATCATGAAGGCAATTACTTTACCTGACTACAAATGACCACTGAGCATGTCATATCAGATGAGGTAATTGACCTGGTAAATCTGGCTTTATCAAAAGGAGAAAACTGGCTGGCTTATAACCAGACGCTTTATTTCTTAGATAAAAATGACATCCATTTTTTCAAAACCAAAGATGAAGCAAAGGAGTTTGCAGAAAACAATATCAGCGACAGGGATAATTATCAGTTGCACTACTTTAATTCTCTACTCGATATATACAAAGCACTTCCTTATGGATACCAAATGGAGAAGCAGTTAGTAAATGACCCTGATGCAAATGGTTTACACAATAAAGAAGGGAATGTTTTCACAGATGCGTTAATAGACCATTTTGAATCACAGCAATCACTATTTAATTCACAATTAAAAACAAATATTATGAACAACGAAAATTTTCAGTATTTGAGTGACAACCTTAAATACATGGGTTTTGGTGAAAACCTAAAACCTGAATTGGAGAAAAACCTGAATGAAGGAAAAGCAGAATTTCAGTTACATTATAAGGCTGAGATAAATAAAAAGCCTTTTGAAGTAACCATGAATTTCCGTAAATCCGATTCTTCAGACATGTATTTTTTCAACAATTATCATGCTTCATTAGAACGGAACAATGGCGAAAAAGCAGAACAAACCTTCTACCTGAACAAAGGCAAAGGTGTTACTGGCAAAGAAGCATTTAACCTGTTGGATGGCCGGGCGGTTCACAAAGACCTGGTTACAAAAGAAGGCCAGCCTTACAAAGCCTGGATACAGCTTGACTTTGAAAACAAAGACAAGAACAACAATTTTGAAGTAAAGCAGTACCATGAAAATTATGGGTACGACTTAAAAGCAGCGGTTGAAAAATTTGCCGTAGCAGAACTGAAAGACCCTGAAAAGGAAAAGGCACTCATGCAGTCTTTGTACAAGGGCAATGTGCAATCCATAACCATAGAAAAAGATGGCAGCAGTCACAAAATGTTTATGGAGGCAGACCCACAATATAAAAAGGTAACACTGTATGACTCCAACATGAAGATGGTTGCAAAAGAATCTTTGGAGCAGTACAAAGCTGGTATTGATAAAGGCGGCAAAGCAATGGAAAAAGAACAGGAGCCTGATAAAAAAAAAGATTTGAAACAGGAAGCCAAGCCTGAAAAGGAAAAATTGGAGAAG
The DNA here is from genome assembly GCA_943372905.1 of Bacteroides fragilis. Taxonomy (GTDB): domain Bacteria; phylum Bacteroidota; class Bacteroidia; order Chitinophagales; family Chitinophagaceae; genus JJ008. Next base: position 6,593 of record CALSAT010000108.1, read on the forward strand.
AAAAACGGACAAAGCCTGCTGCCTAAAAAGAGGGAAAGCAAGGGTAAAGGTTTAGGAGTATCATAAATACTCCTAAACCCATTTGTGAAACTTAAAATTAGCATCATGAACATTCAGAATATATCGGCATTGTCTGCCCAGCTAAAAGCAATTGGGTTTGATAATATGGGCTACCTTTTGGCAAAAAGAATATGCCTGGTTCCTGAAGATTTTGTTATTACAGAAAAACAGTCCAAAGAGAATGAACAAATAGTTTTCAATTTTCATTTCCAAAGAGATAAAAAGTTAAATGGATATATTCTGATATTTTATGATGCTATTCTTCAAAAAGAAATATCCGTAACTACGCAGGTTATTAATGGGGTTAACATTGAAGGCTTGCAGGAAGAGATGAGTACTATTGATTGGAAATTAGTTTTCGACTTTAACAACAAAAAGCCAGCTAATCCTGATGATAAATTATCCTATGAAAAGGAGCAAAAAATTGAAGCTTTAATTAGAGGACTCTTAGAATTGGAATTAACAGAAGAAGGAAAACAGATAAGCATTTTATTAAAGCAAAAGTACTGGTCAGAAATCCCATACAACGAATTGATGGGTAATATCAGCTCAGTAAAGAATAAAGCAGAATTGAGCCAGCGATTTTATTATGCTGAAGGGCAAGCTTGTATTTCTGCAGATGAGGCATACCGTTTTTTACAAAACAAATGGCTTGAAAAACAAATGCAGGTGAAAAGAAAGCAATTAGAAAACATTGAAGAGACTGAAGCAGGTGGTGATGGACAATCCTCGAATGGTAGCGGTTTATTGAAAAAGAAAAGAGTGGGTAGTTCCTCAAAAAATAAAAGAACAAGAATCACCCAGGATTAATTATGGAATTGTTTCCACCATTATCATTTTTTTATAAAGCTATTGCTGATGATACCAGGATTGGCGCAACGCATATCAGTTTATACATGGCATTACTGCAGCAATGGAATTTGAATGGCGGGTTGAACCCGGTTGAAGTGAAACGTTCTGTATTAATGAAGTTGGCTAAAATAAATGCCCGGTACACTTATAATAAGTGCATGAATAGTTTAGAAGAATATGGGTACATAAAATACCAGCCTTCCCAAAACTCTTTTGTTCCAAGCAAAGTATTTATTAATAAGTTAAATCAAAATGTAAATGAGTAACTAAAAAGTGTAATTGAATAATTTCTAAAGTCGGAGGTGTGAGATGGAAAATGTGAGACCTGAAAAAGTAATAGAAATACTAAGAATGCATAATGTTCATATCTCATTGGAGCAAGCACAGCTTATCCTTGAATTTATGATTAAATTTGCCCGTATAGCAATCACCAAAATTTCGTAGCTATGACAGCAGATTTATATATACGTGTAAGTACCGATGAACAAGCCGATAAAGGATATTCACAACGGGACCAGGAAGAGCGGCTAAAAAAATATTGTGAGAACAATCAAATCAATGTTCGCAGGGTGGTGTTTGAAGACCATTCTGCGAAATCGTTTAACAGGCCACAGTGGAATGATATTCTTATAAATTTCAAATCAAGAAAAAATCCGGTTGACTTTATTCTTTTTACCAAATGGGATAGGTTTAGCCGTAATGCAGGTGATGCTTATCAGATGATAAACACACTCAGAAAAATGGGAGTGGAACCTCAAGCCATTGAACAGCCACTTGATTTATCAGTCCCTGAAAATAAATTAATGCTTGCCTTTTATTTGGCTGCCCCAGAAGTAGAAAACGACCGGCGGGCATTGAATGTTTTATTGGGTATGAGAAAGGCCAAGAAAGAAGGCAGATGGATGGGCCAGGCACCGGTTGGTTATGCCAATAAGATAACTGAAGACGGTAAAAAATACATTGCTCCAAAATATCCGGAAGCTTCAATAATGAAATGGGTATTTGAAACACTGGCTGAAGGAAACCTTAATGTGGAGCAAATAATGAAAGAGGCTTTTGCAAAAGGAATTAAGTGTTGTAAATCCAATTTCTGGAACTCCTTGCGTAATCCGGTTTACTGTGGCCGCATTTATATTTCAGGTTATAAAGATGAGGCTGCAAGACATGCCCAGGGTTTACATGAACCAGTAATATCTGAAACACTTTTTTATGATGTGCAGGATTATCTGGATGGTAAAAAGAAAACCTACCGCACTAAAGTCGGCAGCCTTGATATTTTACAGCTAAGAGGTTATATCGTTTGTCCAAAATGTGGGAAGGTTTTAACAGGCAGTGCATCAAAAGGCAGAGGCGGCAGATACTATTATTACCATTGCACTTCAGCCTGCGGCACTCGTTTCAAAGCAGAAAATGCCAATCAACTATTCTCCCGTGAGTTGAAAAAATTAGTCCCTCATCCTGGTATGACTGAGGTTTACAAGTTGGTAATTCAGCAGGAGTTTAAAAGCAAATCAAAAGGACAAAGGGAAGATGCTAAGCAAGTGCAGGAAGCACTTGCAAAAGCCAATACAGAGCTTTCTAATGCTCGTAAATTGCTTTTGTCAGGTGAAATTGAGCCTTCAGATTACCGCACTATAAAAATGGATTATGAAAAGAAGATAATTGGTTTAGAAGCAAGGCTAATGGAACTTTCCAAAGAGACCAACAACATTGAGCCGCTATTGAATAAAGCTATAAGCACATTGTCAAATTTGGATGAACTATACGAAAAAGGGGACAACAAAGCCAAGCGGGAAATCATTGGTTCGATATATCCCGAAAAACTCGTTTTTGACGGATTCCATTATCGAACCGCCCGGCTCAACGAAGCTGTTGAGCTAATATACAGTCTGGGCAAGGGTTTCAGCGAAAATAAAAATGGACAAACCGAGTCAATTTTCGATTTGTCCACTTCAGTGCCCGAGACTGGATTCGAACCAGCACACCCTTTCGGGCGCCACCACCTCAAAGTGGTGCGTCTACCAATTTCGCCACCCGGGCATAGTAGTTTAAAAAACTGCGAAAAGAGCTTATTAATCTGGGAGTGCAAATATAGCTGATAACTCCAAATAGAGAAATAACCTGTTACACTTGCAAACAATTAAACTTGTAAACTACTTCCTCAACACAATTCTGAATGTCGTTCCCTTTCCCAATTCCGAATGTTTCACAAATATCTGCCCCTTATGATATTGCTGGATGATACGGCGGGATAAACTCAGCCCCAGCCCCCACCCTCTCTTCTTGGTGGTAAAGCCCGGCTTGAAGACCGTCGCAATATGCTGTTTGGCTATTCCTTTGCCGCTGTCCGTTACCTCAATGCTTACAATTTTATCCTCGTCCCGTATATCCACCGCAATGGTTCCTTTACCTTCCATGGCATCCAG
>CALSAT010000109.1:0-9923 GCA_943372905.1 Bacteroides fragilis
TACAGTAGTAAATGTTTTGAATTTGGCGCTTACACCATCCAGGATCGCTTTAGCGGCGGGGTCGCTGTTTTGAGCTGAAATACTAAAGCTGATGGCGGACAACAGAATAATGCAGTAAATTTTTTTCATCATTTTCAGGTATTGTGGGCTTTCCGCAGAAAGCAGGCAAAGGTAATTAAATAGAGCCATACTACTTCGCAGGGGCTATGTAGCACAACTTTGACAGGCAATGACTGTACCGGGTTGCACAGTTCTCTCTTTTCTTAACAAGGTGCTAACGGCTTAGCCCAAAGCATCGAGGTGCTGCTGCAACTCCATTTCTGTTTTAATCAGCACATCCCTGGCCTTACTGCCCTGATTTGGGCCTACTATACCGGCAGATTCCAGTTGGTCCATTAACCGGCCGGCCCTGTTGTACCCCAGCTTCATGCGCCGTTGTAATAAAGAGGTGGAGCCGACCTGGTTTTGAACGATCAGCCTGGCCGCATCTTCAAAGAGAGAATCACGGTCGGACAGGTCAAAATCCTTTCCTTCGAGTTCTTTTTCATCCACATATTCCGGCAGAAGGAATGCCTGGGGATAGCCCCGCTGATCGCCTATGAATTCAACTATTTGTTCTACTTCAGGAGTATCTACAAAGGCACATTGCAGTCGTGTCACTTCCCCATTGTGAGAGATAAGCATATCCCCTTTCCCGATCAGTTGTTCAGCGCCACCGGTATCAAGGATGGTCCTTGAGTCGATCTTAGAAGATACTTTGAAACCGATCCTGGCAGGGAAGTTCGCTTTGATCGTACCTGTAATGATATTAACTGACGGACGCTGCGTGGCGATGATCAAATGGATACCGATCGCTCTGGCCAATTGTGCCAACCGGGCAATGGGCATTTCCACTTCTTTACCTGCTGTCATTATAAGGTCGGCAAACTCATCTATTACCAATACGATGAATGGCAGGTACTGGTGACCTTTCTGCGGGTTCAGTTTGCGCTTAATGAATTTATCGTTGTACTCCTTAATGTTTCTGGCACCAGCTTCTTTCAGCAGATCATAGCGGTTGTCCATTTCAATACACAGGGCGTTGAGCGTATGCACTACTTTCTTTGTATCGGTGATGATAGCATCCTCCTCTCCGGGCAGCTTGGCCAGGAAATGCTTTTCTATCTGTCGGTAAATACTCAGCTCCACTTTCTTGGGATCGATCAATACAAACTTCATCTGGGATGGATGCTTTTTGTACAGCAGCGAAACAAGTATGGCATTCAAACCGACAGATTTACCCTGCCCGGTGGCACCGGCCATCAACAGATGGGGCATACTGGCAAGGTCTACGATAAAATTCTCGTTGTCAATTTTTTTACCAATAGCAATTGGCAGGCTGAAATTATTATTCTGGAATTTATCGGATGCCAACAGTGTTTTCATACTTACCACGGTCTTCCGCACATTAGGCACCTCAATACCGATTGTCCCTTTTCCGGGTATAGGTGCTATGATACGGATACCTAATGCTGCAAGGCTCAGGGCTATATCATCTTCCAGGTTTTTGATCTTTGATATGCGTACTCCAGGCGCCGGTACAATTTCATACAAGGTAACTGTAGGGCCTACTGTTGCACTGATCTTTTGAATTTCTATAGAATAGTTTCGAAGCGTGGCAATGATCTGGTTCTTATTGTTCTCCAGCTCATTCGTATCCTGGATGATCTTTTCGCTGCCATGCGTTTCCAGCAGGTTCAGCGTTGGATATTTATAATCCCGCAGGTCAAGCGTGGGTTCATAAGGCGGCAGGTTTTCCACTGCTGACAATTCTTCTTCCTCCTCTTCCTTTTCAGGCACAGCTTTGATCTCCAGTTCCAGCGGTTCATCATTTTTCTTTGTGACCGGCTTTACTGGCGGAATGTATTCTTCTTCCTGTACTATTTTGACCGGCTCTTCTTCTATATCAAACTCATGTGTATGCAGTATCTCGTTCACAATTTCTTTTTCCGGGGTGGTTTGCTGCTGCTCAATTTTCTCCACCAGATATTCCGGTGTTTCTTCTTTCTCAATGACTTTAAAATCATGCAAGGGCACTTCCTCCTGGTCAGGGAAATTGATCACAATGCCATCAGCCGTTTTTAAAGAATTGCCTGTTTGACCGGTAACTTGTTTGTCAGCATAAAGATCATTGACGGTCGTAGACGTTTGAGGTACCACGGGCGAAAGGACCGGTTCTTCGGTCGGCGCTTCATCTTCAGCTATATCCGCCGCTTTCTTGGCCGGGAAATTAAATGCGGGGTTGAACTGCCAGATAAAATATCCCAAAGCGAGTAATAACAATACTGCTGCTGTGCCAATGGTTCCCAATGCACCTGTAAGTTGACGGTTGATCATATCTCCCACTCCGCCACCAAACGGAAAGGCGCTTTTGGCAAATAAAAAGGAAAGCGATACGGATAGCACCAGCAATCCTACGGTAACATACTTCAGATTTCTCCAGATGGAAAAAACCCGGCGGCGAAACAATAAATTTACACCCACTACGAAAAAGAAAGTGCAGACAAGGAAAGCCGCAACACCAAAAGCCTTGAAAATAAAAAAATGGGATAGCACCGCCCCAAAGCGGCCAAGCAGATTGGCAACCGGCTTGTCATTATCCAGCAAGGCACCAAAACCCTGTTGGGCAATGGCCTGGTCTTCCTTCCAGGTGAACAGGTAAGAGGCAAATGAGATAAAGAGAAATATTGAAATGAGCAATGAAACGGCCCCCACGATCTTCCAGGTCCGTTCATCACGGGCAATGGCTTTCAGATCGATCTTCTCTTCCTTTTCGGCCCGGAAAGGCGTTACATCGGATTTGGCAGGTTTCTTCTCAGGACTTTTCTTAGTGTTCTTTTTCAGCTTATTAGCCATGGCAGCAAAGATACTATTTCAGCCCTTTCCGGGTAAAATTTACCACAAAGTGGTAGGGTGAAAGCTGGCGCAAGCGAATTTGAAGTATTACATTTGAACGACAAGTAAAGCTGCTGCATGAAAAGGCTGATCCTTCTGCATATTCCTATTGTATTGACCGCTTTTATTCTGGCACCGTTGGCCGGCATAAAAGCACAGGACAGTCTGCCGGCCAGTTACACGGATATCAGCAAGGTGATCTTTGTGAAACCGATGAGTAAATTAGTCAGCTCCTGCATTATCCGCAGAAATGACAATATTGAATCAATATTCCGCCAGCTTACATTCAAAGAGGGCACTACTTACCCGGGCGTGATACCTACCAAAATGGTAACCAGTAAAGTGGTGTTGAAATTCAATGTGTACAATTCTGCTGACACTGCCCATGCGATTTGTTTTTTTCCGGGATTTTATTACGATCATATCCAGCTTTATATCCTTGAGGGAAATGGGCTGAAAAAAATACCCTCTATGTTGCCGGACAATCCCGACAGCATAGGCTTCAGGCTCTTTTCGCTGGCTGCAAATGATTCAGCCACTATCATAGCGGAGCTGAGGCCAATAAAAACGTATATCAATTCGATCCGCCCCCGACTGATCAATGCTTCCCAAACAGGCATATTTATCTCATCCCTTCGAAGCGATCATAATAAGATACAACTGGTGACCTATGTTTTCTGCGGCCTGCTGCTGATGATGATCTTATTCTCACTGGCCAATTTTTTACAGGGAGCCAACAGGGAGTTCTTTTATTACTCCGGCTATGCTTTTTCGCTTGGGGGAATGTTGTTTACCAAAGCCCTGCTGGATTACCATGCCAGCCAGGTCAGTTTTTTTATTGAAAGTTATCTTGACTTCATCATGCAGTGCCTCGGTATCATGTTCTATATGATTTTCATGCAGAAATTCCTTGAGACAAAACAGAAGCATCCATTCCTGTATAAATTTTATAATCTGGGAATTCTGCTGCTTGGTTCAGCCATGCTGGCGTTTACCTTGCTTCATTATTTCACTGATAATTTCAGTTTACAAAACATGGTGGAAAATGCCACTAAGGTATTATTACTTCTGATGGTGGTTATATTTCTTATCTATAGTATGCGGCACTGGAAAGATAAATTGCTCCGGTATCTTTTCTGGGGGAACCTGCTGCTGTTTATTTTTTCGCTGATCTCTCAGATAGCCGTGATGCAGCAATCTTTTTTCAAAAACCTGCCTGGCATATTCAGCTCGGCCCTTTTCTACTATGAAATGGGATTGTTCCTGGAACTAGTGCTGTTCCTGATGGGACTGAACTATAAGAACCGCCGCAGACTAATTGCCCAAACAAAAGAAAGAGAGGCGCTAAAGGCTCAAAACCAATTGCAGGAAATTGAAAAAGAACTGGCCGTATTAAAAGCACAGCAACAGGAAAGAGAACGTATTTCTGCAGATATGCATGACGAGTTGGGCGCCGGCATGACCGCCATCCGCCTGATGAGTGAGATTGCCCGTAACAAGATGAAGGAAAATACGCCGGTAGAAATAGACAGAATATCCTCCTCCGCAAATGAAGTATTGAATAAAATGAATGCCATCATCTGGAGTATGAACAGTGGTAATGACACCGTGGACAACCTGGCTTCTTATATCCGCTCCTATGCCTATGAATATTTTGAAAACACACCTATTGATTGTAAGGTAATAACTCCGGAATTTATCCCAGTCAAAGAACTGGGCGGTGATAAGCGCCGGAATATTTTCCTGTGTGTAAAGGAAAGCCTGAATAATGCCCTGAAACATTCGAAGGCATCGGTACTAACGATCACTATTGAAACCAACGATAGCCTGAAAATAATCATTCATGATAATGGTCCGGGTATAGATCTGCAGAAACTCCGGCAGTTTGGCAACGGGCTTAAAAATATCACCCGCAGAATGGAAAGTATTGGCGGCAGTTTCACTATTGAAAATAAGAACGGAACCATCACCACACTGGAACTTCCTCTCTGATCACTTCTTTTTTAACACAGCCAGCAACAATAATACCCACCCGGCTATAAAGAAAACACCACCTATGGGAGTAATGGGGCCAACGAACTTCACGGCTGTACTACCCTGGATCTTAAAAAAAGTAAGCAGGTATAAGGATCCGGAAAAAAGAAATATCCCGGCAATAAAACAATTAGCGGCCAGGTGGAGAAATCTGCTGGCCAATTGCCCGTATAATACGCCAACTGCCAGCAGGGCCAGCGCATGGTACATCTGGTATTGTACGCCTGTTTGATACCCATGTAGTATCTTCTCATCACTGGTGATCTTTTCCAGCCCATGAGCACCGAACGCCCCTAATGCTACGGCGAGGCCTCCGAAAATGGCGGCGGCTATAAGAGATTTTTTATGCATGAAATATTTTATCAATTAAGCGTTGCAGTTCTACCGGAGTTTCATCCACCGTGAGACGGGCCTGTTCATAATAAATCCGGCGGTCAGAAAATTTCTTACCAATAAATCCTTTCAGTTGTTCATCTGATAATTCTTGTATCAGCGGTCTTTTGTCTTTTTCTTTTACCAATCTTTCAAACAAGGTTTCCAGCGGCGTATTGATCCAAACTGTGGTACCGGACTGATTCATGTACTCTATGTTATTAAAATAACAAGGAGATCCTCCGCCGCAGGCCATTACAAAACTATCGTGGCTTTCAGTAAGTATATGCAGTACTTCTTTTTCCAGCAGGCGAAACTGTTCTTCACCGTCAGCTTCAAATATTTCGGGAATTGACATACCTGCATGCTCTGTTACCTGTTCATCCAGGTCAAAAAAACGCATACCAAGCTTATCGCTTAGTAAGCGGCCCCAGTATGTTTTGCCGGAGCCCATAAAGCCGATGAGGAAAATTTTCATTTTATAATGTGAAAGTGTGAAAAATGAAAATGTGGAAAATAGAGTGTCAGTTAATTTTCACATTCACCGCATTCTCATATTCTCACATTATTTAAAAGCATTAAAGCCTGTCACATCCATACCTGTGATCAGTAAATGAATATCATGAGTACCTTCATAAGTGATCACACTCTCAAGATTCATCATGTGCCGCATCACAGGATACTCACCGGTGATGCCCATGCCACCCAGCATTTGTCTTGCATCACGGCAGATATTTGTGGCGATCTCACAGGAATTTCTTTTGGCCATACTTACCTGTTGTGGTGTGGCCCGTCCTTCACTCATCAATACTCCCAGGCGCCAGTTCAATAATTGAGCTTTGGTTATTTCAGTCACCATCTCTGCAAGCTTCTTTTGCTGCAATTGAAATGCACCTATCGGTTTGCCAAACTGTTCTCTTTCTTTGGAATAACGCAGCGCCGTATCATAACAATCCATTGCTGCACCGATTACGCCCCAGGCAATACCATAACGGGCTTTTGTCAAACAACCCAGCGGGCCTTTCAATCCTTTTACATTAGGAAAAATATTTTCTTTCGGCACTTTTACATTATCAAATACCAATTCCCCGGTGGCGGAAGCTCTGAGGCTCCACTTACCATGAGTGGTGGGTGTGCTGAAACCTTCCATACCTCTCTCTACGATCAGCCCTTGTATTTCTCCTGCTTCATTTTTAGCCCAAACCACTGCCACTTGTGAGTAAGGCGCATTGCTGATCCACATTTTAGCGCCGTTCAGTATCACATGATCACCGGCATCTTTAAAGTTGGTAAGCATACTGCTGGGGTCGCTGCCGTGGTTGGGCTCTGTTAATCCAAAACAACCAAGCCATTCGCCACTGGCCAGTTTGGGCAAATATTTTTTACGTTGCTCTTCACTGCCGTATTGATAAATGGGAAACATCACCAATGACCCCTGCACGGATGCCGTGGAACGAACACCGCTGTCGCCTCTTTCCAGTTCCTGCATCATCAGGCCATAGGAAATATAATCAAGCCCACCGCCGCCATATTCAATGGGAACGGTAGGACCAAAACAGCCGAGGTCTCCGAGTTGCTTTACAATATGTTCAGGAAATTCTGCTTTCTGTGCATAGTCTTCAATAATAGGGGAAATTTCTTTTTTTACATAAGAACGAACTGACTCACGTATGAGCTTATGTTCTTCGGTAAGTAATTCATCAACTCCGAAATAATCAGGGCTAACAAAGTTGTCTGTACGGGCGGCCATCGTTATTGAATAATTTATATGATTGATATAATATTTAGCTGCGGCAAAGGTAACGGATTAGGGAAAAAGGGAGATATTTGGTTTACTTCGAAGGGGGCATGAAAAAGTTACCGCTGGTACCGAATCTGTATGCAGTACCGGGGAAAAATGATATTTTGTAAAAAAATCAGTATGAAAAAACTATGGCTGGTACTATCAGGTGTGCTGCTTTTCGGCACCGTTTCGTTTTGTCAGAAAGATTCGTTGGCGAAAAAGCCGGCTGAAAAAATAAAGCAATTCTGGCTGATAATACTTAAAACCGGGCCAAATGATAAAGAGATTACCGATACTGCAGCCCGGAATAAGATATTTGCCGGGCATTTTGCCAACATGGAAAGATTGTATTACGACGGGGTATTAAAAGCTGCAGGACCGTTTGGCAAAAATGAATTTTCCTGGAGAGGCCTTTTTATACTTGATTGCAAAACAAAAGAAGAAGCGGAAGCTTTTGTAAAAACAGACCCCGCTGTTGCCGCTGGTGTTTTTATTGTAGATATAGCACCCTGGTATAGTGAGCCTACCGGCAGTTTTGTGCCTGGTAAACCGAAGAAAGAAAATTGAGTTATAAATAGCTTTGCATTTCTTCCTGGTATTCCCTTGCTGCACTTCGGGCCTTCTCCGCAAAATCTTCTTCTTCCGAAGCGTAAATAATTGCCCGGCTGGCGTTTACCAAAATACCGCAGTCTTCATTCATTGCCTTTTCGGAAATTTCTTTCAGGCTGCCGCCCTGCGCCCCTACTCCGGGAACGAGATAAAAGTGATCGGGCGTTATTTTTCTGATATTAATAAAGGACTCAGCCTGGGTGGCACCTACTACAAACATTAAATTTTCAGGGGTACCCCATGCAGAAACACTTTTTAATACTTTTTCGTACAATAATCCATCGCCAGCCTGTTGCAATTCAAAGTCAGCGGCGCCTTTATTAGAAGTTAGTCCTAAGACAATGGCCCATTTACCTTCATATTGTAAAAATGGTTTTACACTATCCTCGCCCATATATGGTGCAACGGTGACGGAATCAAAAGGAAGTGCTTCGAAGAATGCCTTAGCATACTGGTCAGAAGTATTACCGATATCTCCACGTTTGGCATCTGCAATTTTGAAATGCTGATCTCCAATGTAATGAACTGTTTTCTCCATGGCCTCCCACCCTTTAACCCCCAATGCTTCATAAAAAGCTGTATTGATCTTATAAGCCACACAAAGATCTTTCGTTGCGTCAATAATGGCTTTGTTGAAAGCAAATACCGGGTCGGTTTCCGTTAAAAGATGCTGAGGGATTTTGGCAATGTCAGTGTCTAAACCAACACAGAGGTATGAATGTTTCTTTCTGATCTGGTCAATGAGTTGCTGGCGGGTCATGGCAGCGAAGTTAATAGGTTTATTAGTTTACTGGTTAATCAGTTTATAGATTTGACATCCAGTTTATCTACATGACCTTCCAAATTCGGAGACTTTCTGTATTCACTAATAAACCAGTAATCCGATTAGCTATTTAACCGTTTTAAAATCATCTGTTCAACTTCCTCTCCATCCCATTTGTCACCAATGCTTTCCATCATCATCACTTCCTGCATGATAGCCTCCTGCCTATGCCCTCTTTGTAAGGCTTCGGAATACCGGATATGCGGGCTGAAAGTAACCTGTGAGTAAGCAGGGATCCATTTATCCGGATACTTTTCATGCAGCCTGGCCTCAATTTTTTTCTGGAGTAAAAATTTGGGATCGGCAGTCTTGTCCCGCATCTCGGTAAAGTTATTGATGGCTAAATCTGCAATAGCATCACCGTCTGGTTTACGGAGTGCCTGGTATTGCTGTAAAATGGTTTGCCAGTCATCGCCATTTTTCTCAATCAGTTCATCGAGAATACGGCAATCCTCAAAACCGCAGTTCATGCCTTGTCCGAAGAAAGGAACGATGGCATGAGCGGCATCCCCGATCAGGGCAAATTTATCCTCCCGTATCCACGGAAAACACTTTACTGTAACTAAGGAAGACGTGGGATTATTAAAAAACTCGTTGATATAGTCCGGCATCAGCGGCACGGCATCGGGAAAGGTTTTTTCAAAGAAATCTTTCACTTTTTCCTCCGTAGTCAGGTTGGAAAAAGAAGCTTCTCCTTCGAACGGAAAGAATAATGTACAGGTAAATGTTTTATCCAAATTAGGTAATGCGATCAGCATATAGTCTTTCCGGGGCCAGATATGCAGCGCATTTACTTCCATGGCAAAATCGCCAGAGGCTGTTGGGGGGATTGTCAGTTCTTTGTATCCGCAATCAATGTAGTATTGCTGATAATTGAATTTCTCATGCTGCATTTGATGATGCAACCGGGCTGCGGAGAATGCACCATCGGCTCCAAAGAGGAGGTCAAAGCGGGTAGTTTGAAATTCGAGGTTTGATATTTCAAAATCAGCCAGATTTTTTTTCCAGTCGATAGCAGAACACTTATGATTAAAATGAATTTCCACTCCATGCTGTTCCGCCAGTTCCATCAATTTCATATTCAGGGTGCCTCTTGAAACCGAATTAATGTATTGCCCCTCTTTTCCATACGGCTGAAAGGCAGTGCTGCCGTCGGCGTTATGAATATAGCGGCCATGCATGGGAATGGATATCTGTTTGATCTCATCGGCTAATCCCACTTTATCCAATGCCAGCAAACCTCTGTCGCTTAAAGCCAGGTTAATAGAACGACCGGCACTCATCTGTTCTTTGCGCATATCGCCGCGGCGTTCGTATATGCGTACTTTATGACCTCGTTTGGCCAGGTAGATGGAAAGCAATGAACCA
>CALSAT010000110.1:0-9896 GCA_943372905.1 Bacteroides fragilis
CTGGTACTGTTTTTTGGAAAAGGGGTGGGTGGTGATTATATACTCTTTTTCTATCCGCTGATTTTATTCAACATGTTGCAGATAATATTGATCTTTCCCGCCCTGCATATTGAGGCCTTCGATTATATTTCATATGAGGAAGAGGAAACATGGCAGCCAGGGCAAGACCTCTTTTAATCAAGTATCGGTTGAAACAAACAGTATCTTTCATCTCGCTTCTATACGGGCGGGGCAAACCCACACTTTCTGCATGTATTAGTTCATCCCCAAAGGCAGGAATTGATCGTTAATCCAGGTCACTTCTGTTTTTCCGCAATGATGCAGAAATAACCCCGGAAGGCAACAGCCATAACTCTATTGAAAAGACCCCACCATCTGGCAGTTTTTCTTATCCACACACCCATGAAAACAGGTCAAAAAAGAGCTTTATAATCCCTGTTAACCCACCTTATTTTCGTACATTTGTCAGTATTCATTTTCTCATTTTTCACAATAGTTTTTACCATATTTATGACCACAGAAGCTAAAGAAAAAGCAGCAGCCATTTCAGCCGGTTATAGTGCAGATAGTATCCAGGTATTAGAAGGTTTGGAAGCCGTACGTAAACGTCCGGCGATGTATATTGGTGATATCGGTGTGAAGGGTTTGCACCACCTGGTGTATGAAGTAGTGGACAATTCCATCGACGAAGCATTAGCCGGTTATTGTAAAAATATTTTCGTTACCATTCATGAGGATAATTCTATTTCCGTAGAAGATGATGGTCGTGGCATTCCTACTGCCATGCACAGCAAAGAAAAACGGTCGGCGCTGGAAGTGGTAATGACTGTGCTGCATGCCGGTGGTAAATTCGATAAAGGTTCTTACAAAGTATCCGGCGGTCTGCACGGGGTAGGTGTGAGTTGTGTGAATGCCTTGAGCAAAGACCTGAAAGTAACCGTAAACCGGGATGGTAAAATATTTGAACAGGAATATAAGATCGGTGTACCACAATATGCAGTAAGAGAGGCCGGCACCAGCGAGAAAACAGGTACCAAGGTTCATTTCTGGCCGGATGACACCATCTTCATCACCACTATTTACAATAAAGACATCCTGGAAAGCCGTCTGCGGGAGTTATCCTACCTGAACCGTGGCGTACGCATCACCCTTACCGATATAAGAGAAAAAGAAGAGAATGGGGAAAGCTATACCAACGTGTTTTACAGCGAAGGCGGCATCGTAGAGTTTGTGGAGATGCTGGACAATAATGCCGGCCGCAGTGCCCTGATCCCCAAAGTGATCTATGTGGAGGGAAGAGATGAAAGCACTAACGTAGTGGTGGAAGTGGCCCTCAGCTACAACAACAGCTATAATGAACACATCTATTCCTACGTCAATAATATCAACACCATCGAAGGAGGCACCCATGTATCCGGCTTTCGCCGCGCCTTAACGAGGGTATTTAAAAGCTATGGTGATAAAAATGGTTTATTTGAAAAAGCCAAAGTAGAAATTGAAGGGGATGACTTTCGTGAAGGACTAAGCGCCATCATTTCTGTAAAAGTGCCCGAGCCACAATTTGAAGGGCAGACAAAGACCAAACTCGGCAACAATGAAGTAATGGGTGTGGTTGACTCCACTGTGTCAAGAGCACTGGAAGCCTACCTGGAAGAAAACCCCCGTGAAGCCAAAAACATCGTATCTAAAGTGATACTGGCAGCACAGGCAAGGGCCGCTGCCAGGAAAGCAAGAGAGCTTGTACAACGTAAATCTGTATTAACAGGTGGTGGCCTGCCCGGCAAACTTGCCGATTGCTCCGACCGGGACCCGCACCGTTGCGAATTATATCTTGTAGAGGGAGATTCTGCCGGTGGTACTGCCAAGCAGGGCCGCGACAGAAGTTTCCAGGCCATTCTTCCGCTCCGTGGTAAGATATTGAACGTGGAAAAAGCGATGGAACACAAGATTTACGACAATGAGGAGATACGCAATATGTTCACCGCCCTGGGTGTAAAAATGGGTACTCCGGAAGACCCTAAAGCTCTTGACCTGAGCAAACTCCGCTATCACAAACTCATCATCATGACGGATGCTGATGTGGACGGTTCACACATCGCCACCCTGATCCTCACTTTTATCTACCGTTATATGACGGAACTGGTAGAGCAGGGCTATGTATATATTGCACAGCCGCCACTATACCTGGTGAAGAAAGGAAAGGAACAGGCATATGCCTATAATGAAGTACAACGTAAGACATTAGTGGAAAGATTAGGTGCCGGAAAAGACGATTCAGTGAACATACAGCGATACAAAGGGTTGGGAGAAATGAATGCTGAACAGTTGTGGGAAACCACGATGAACCCCAATACCCGTACACTGAAGCAGGTAACCATTCAAAGCGCTGCCGAAGCCGACCGCATTTTCAGCATGCTGATGGGAGATGAAGTGGCTCCCCGCCGAGAGTTCATTGAAAGCCATGCGAAGTATGCGAAGTTGGATGTGTAGGGAAAGAAACTCCAAATAAGAAATCTAAAATTCCAATAGTCCCGCACCTGCGGGATTTTTTTTGAGGCTGGTGGATAATATCTGTCATTCTTCTAATAAAGTGCTTTTAAATACCCCAAAAACATAGATAGTGGGCTGAATGAGTCCAAAAGCACATCTCAATTCGAAAAAACGCCATTTCATCCTTGTAATCAGTGATATAGTACTGGTTTCTATTACCTGGTCAATAATAAATGTGTTTTTATTTGATTGTCAACAACTTAGAAGCCAAAAAGAGCCTCTTTCCCTGAAAAAAGAAAATTTTTCTCCCCTCCTCCCGGCCTAAATCGGTAACTTTAATCTTTACTAACTCAAAAACAAATTAAACCATGTCTGATGTAAAAATTACAGCGTACAACGTTAAGACGAAAGAAAAAGGGGTTGAAATGCATGATGCTGTCATCACCAAGACCGCCAAAGGTGCTTATATGGCCCAGGGAAATGATGGAAAGGGAAATAAACTCACTACCCTGATGGGTGAAGAGAAAGCTTTAGCAGCTATCAAAGCTGGTATTGCCAAGCAAGGCTGGTAATAGTTTTCAACCACTAAAAAGATATACCTGTTCCGCCCACCGGCAGAACAGGTTTTTTTATTGTTTCACCAGCCTGAATGAACGCCGTTTATCCCCGGCCCGCACATCCAGCAGGTAAAGCCCATTGGCAAAATGGTTGCCATTCAGTTCAATAGTCAGCTTTTGCACCAACCCATCTCCCACCACATTGTATTCTTTCACCAGCTTACCCTGCACATTATATACTTTGGCGGTTAACTGCTCACCATCAGCTGCCTGGAACAACAGGCTAAATTGCCCGGCTGAGGGGTTGGGGTTCACCTGCCAGGTGATCTCATCATTAAACACCACCGGCCTGATGGCAGAATACCTGTAACTGCCATCTATATCTATCATCTTCAGCCGATAGTAGCGTATTCCGGTCTTATTGGCCTCGGCATCGGTAAAGGCATAGCGCTGCTCCGTGGTGGAGTTCCCGGCACTGCGCACCTCACCCAACTTTACAAAGCGGTTTTGCTGATAATCAGCATTACCTCTGGCCACTTCAATATCAAAGCGGCTCACATTGTACTCGGAAGCAGTCACCCATTCAGCAAGCACCTCGCTGTTATTGGCTTTCTTGCGGGCTGTAAAGCTTACTAACTCTACCGGCAACGGATGATTATTGTCAAAGCCCCCGTTGTTGAGCCAGAACTCAGAGAAATTATTGACTTTGAATTCGGCGTAATAGCCCTTGTCAAATGGCACTTTCCTGGCCTTGTCCGAATTGATAAATGTCCATATACCCTGGAGGTCGTCGATGATGGTGCCATTCTCAAAGCTGTTATTAGGATCGCTGTATTTCGACACACCCAGTTCATAAGCCATAGCTGGCTTGTAACAGGTAGGACAACCTGTAGCATTGATCAGGGCTTCGGTTTCAGTATCCAGGAAATAGAAACGGACCAACACAGAATCAGCCAATGAAAGGAATGGAGCCGCTGGCTGAATGGTAATGTTCCGGTCGTGATAGTATTGTCCGTTAATATTTCTCACCCCGCCGGTATTGATAAAAGCCTGAACAGCGGTCAGTCCCATTTCCTGGTTGGCCGGATGTACGGAAGCTACCAATTTGCCGCCTTCCAGGAAATCAACCCAATTATTAGTACCGGCATTGATGGTTTGGGAAACGGGGGCAGCCATGGTTACCCCATCATAAATACCATTCACATTGTCATACACATGAATATCATCTATGGCAATACCATCCTTACTCACGGACACATCAGATTCCATAACAAAGCGGAAGCGCAGCCTGTTTAGCAGTGCCACAGGTACACCGGTCACACTCATTGGTATGGTGGCCACATGCCAGCGGTTCAATGTTTCATTGCTCCAGAGATTATTGCCCGCATAAGTTTTATTATACCAGTTTGTGCCCTGCCCGCTCGCCCCAAGACGGCTCCAGGTAATGCCATCAATTGAATACTCCACGTAAGCGCCGTCGCAAAAAGTACCACCGCAATCTTCCAGGTCGAAGGCCAGGCTGAAGCTGAGTGTAGGGTTTGTCATACCCGACACATCATAACAGGGAGAGTACAGGTAAGACAATTCATCATCATTGTATGTACTGATAAGCCCAGTCTTCCAGGCTTTGCTGCCACTGGCTGCACGGGTCACTTTAACCGATGCCGGTGTACCATATTCCCATGTACTGAATTTGCCACCAGTGTACCAGTGGCCATTACCCAGTTCAAAATCTTCGAGATGAGGGAAACTGGTAATTACAGGTAAGCTGCCAATTACAGCGCTGATAGTATCATTATCAAAAAAAGTGTCCGAAGGATAATCCACTTCCACTTCCAGCAGGTGATTGCCCGGTGCAGAAAAGTCGGCACCGGCAGCGAATGTATAGGGCGTTGCAGTATTAGCAGCTATGCCCGGAATAGTTTCAGTGGTCCATGCACCACCATCTACTCTATAGCGGACAGGAATACCCGGCACCGCAGGCACAGCGGAATTACGGCTGTTGCGAACAGTCACGGTCACCGGTGTGTTACTGGTCAACCCGCAGGCATGGACCCCGGGTGCATCAATGCTGATCATTTGCATATCATCCGTTACTTTATACAAGCGGATATCATCGAAGCTGTAACCCGCAGCCCCCTTATCATCAGCCGCCTGGTGCTGGCCGTACTGTCCCCAGCGCACCTGGAAGCTCGGGGTAAAGAGCTGCGCAGGTGCAGCAGCCAGCAGATCACTTACTTCGATGCTGGTAGAAAGCTTAAAGCTGCCATCCACCAATGGCTGATTAGTAAACAGGTTAAATGCCTCTTTCCATACATCCCCATCACTGCCCCTCACCCAAACCCTGTTGGCCGCATTGTTATTTTGCCCATGATTTTTATAGCGGAAATCCAGCCGTACTTCATCCGTAGCCGGGTTATAACCGGTCAGATCAATATTATAAGTACCGGTCAGGGAGTCGGTATTACCCGTCGTATATCTTTCTGCATCCAATGTCAGCGCCCTGTTGCCGGAATAAGACATGCCTGAATTGATAAAGGTCCTTACCCTTCCGTAAATGGTGCTGTTCACAAAATCGTAGCGGTCCAGGTTTTGCAATCCCATTTGCGGGGCCTGCACCGATTGAACAGGTGCCGCATCCATATTATCGGTAAAGGGCAACAGGAACGGTTGATTATCTAATTGCTTTATTACTTTGGTCAAAGTATTATTCACAGTTACCGGGTCGGCCGCTTTCGTCACAGTTACTTCAAATAAATAAGTGCCAACGGGTGATAAGTTAGCTGGCAAAGAAAAACTGTGATTAAAGGTGGCGCCTGCTGCAATTACAGGTGAAATGGTCTGCGTTTGCTGTAGTACTCCATTGATAGAATAACTCACATCCATATTACCGGAAGAAGGCTGGTCATCCAGGTTCTTGATGCGGATCGTAATAGTGGTGGCTGCCCCAAGTTCTGTAGAAGTAAATAACCTGCCGGAAGAAGCCGGTGACACCAGTGCATCTATCTTCAGATCATCATTTGATATGCTGCCTGTACAGGTGCCACTATTAGGCTGCCGAAAAACAGCAGTATCTCTTCTGCTGCTGAAGGCGCCATTAAGAGCCCTTACTGTAACCCAATAAACCGTGTCCTTTGACAGGCCGCCTACTGCATAAGTATTCACTGCATTGGATACGGTGGCGACAGACACCATTTCATCACCTTGTAATTTCATTATCTCGTAACCGGTGGCATTGGTCACAGATGTCCAGTCCACAGATATATATCCTTCACATTGCGTAGCAGATAAACTGACAGCCGGGGCACCTAATATGGTAAAGGCCCCGCTGGTGCTCACAAAAGCAGTATTATTTTTTGTCAGCCTTATCAATCCCTGGTTGGTGGTAATGTTGGGAACGGTCCATACAAAATATCGCTGACCGGCCGGTACCGTACTGCTGATAGGCGGGTTCCAGGTGGCACCATTATCAGAAGAAAATTCCAAAGTAAATGTTTCAGCAGGTCCGCCGTAAGAATCCCAGCTAAGTATCACTATTTCACCGGGAGTTAACTTCTCTCCGCCCGTAGGAAAAGTAAGGGTAGTGGAAATAGGAATGATATCATACACCACATAATAAGGTTGCGGTGCGCTAACCGGAACTGATGTACCCACGGCATGCACCGTATAAGTTCCGGAAGGATTATCAATAGTTACCTGTTCAATATTGTTCATAACATCCACACCCGGTTGTGCTATAGCACTCACACCGGTAGAAGCCGAATCCAGAATCAAAGGAAGGTAGGTGGCCGGTGCAGTCGTGGTGAGGCGGAGATCAAGATCATTGACTAATGCCTTGCTGGAAACAGGTGCCGCTGCAGGATCATTCCAGTACAGCATTACTTTCAGTTGAGCAGTATTAGCCGGTACGGTAATGTCAAATGTATTATCTCCACCTGTACCTACAGCGTTTTGCGTATAGTTACCAGCTTCCAGTACTTCAATGGCCCGCAAGAGATTCAGCCAGCCAAACCCGTAGATATAATCAGGACCGGTATTCCCTTTATCAGTAGCAGTATTACAAACGATCGCCTTCATCAGGCCATTATCAGGATCGGTGGCCGGGCCATTCAACTGGCGGTAGCGCTGGTACAATAATGCCAGCCCTCCTGCCACCGCAGGGTTCGCCATACTGGTACCGGTGTTTTGCAAATAATCCTGTGGAATGGCCGTGGAAGTAACAAATGCGCCCTGTGCAGTGATCTCTGGTTTCAGCCGCCCGTCCTTTACCGGGCCGCGGCTCGATTGTGAGAATATGACCCCGTCTGCAAAGGTGTTACCAACAGTAAGTACATTCTTGGCAGATTGATAACCACCAAGCACCGTTTTATAACCGGCAGGAAACGGACTGCAGTCAATAGGAAAACCAATACCACTGTTACCCGCCGCAAACGTATTGATCACCTTGGGTAAACTGATGGCCTGTGCATCCAGCAACCGGGAGTAGGTATCATAAAAACCAGAATAGTCGCAATCCTGTGTTATACCACCATAAGAGTTATTTGTGATCACCATGCGGTGATCAGCGTAGTAAGTTGGTGAATTGATCCAAACACCCGTAAACACCTGGCTTAGCAAAGTAGCCTTGGGTGCATAGCCGGTATATAATTCATTCCAGATACCGGCACCGCCCGCTGTGCCATGCACATGGGTGCCATGATAGTTAGGTTGAATACCAGCACGGCTTATTTTTCTTCCGGTAAAATCAACGTGTATAGGATCTGAATTATCACCAATGCCAATAACAATGCCATCGCCCCGTAAATTTCTGCCGCCGGAGCTGATCGGTTTATTTAAGATATTAGCCCTGGAACTGGTACGGCTGTAAGTATTAAGAGGCTGATCTTCGCCCGGTGCTGCTTCCACATATTCAATGAAAGGAAGTGAAGCCAGCTCCGTCAGCCGCCAGTTGCTGATGCGCAGGGAAATAATGCGTTGCTGTTTGAATACCGAAGACTGAATATCGAAATTCCTTTTCTGTAACTCTTTGCTTACTGTTTCGAAAGTGGAGGTGCGGGGAAAGCTGACCCATACATCAATGGTGCCCGGAACCTTTACAGCATGAGGTGGAAAGATACCCGCAGAAAGAGCAGGCAGCATTTTATGAGCAGCCGTCATTTCAGTAAGAGACCGTACCCGCACCTGCATAAGAAGCGCTGCATCTATGGCAGTACTCACCATAGCAGTATAGGCAGTATGAGGCACATAATCAAGAAGGGTGATACCAGCATTTTTTAGTTGCTCCACCTGGCCATCAGCAGGCAACGTTTCAAACTGCAGGATGACCAACATTTGTCCGCCGCTTTTTGCCATACGGCTATTCAGTTCGTCAATGCTGGTAGCAGTGATATTTTTTTGAGGAGTAATCGTTCCGCTTTTCAGCAGCAGGCTGTAGCGGGAATCAGGCTGCGCTGCCAGTGACAGGGAGAAAAGCAGCAAAGCAGCCATCAAGGGAATTGGATTGAATCTCATAGCGGAAGTTAATAGCTTTAAAAGTAACACAAATAAGCGAGAAAAGCCAATGCTGTGGAGGCTTTGAGGCAGATACGAAGAATCCCTTTTTACAGACTTTTACAGCCCGCCCGCCACTTATTTAAAGCATTAAAAATCAATTTCATTATCCTGCCAGGATATTCATTATGCAGTAGTGAGATCAGAAAATGAACTGATGGGCCTGCTGCAGAAAGAAATGCATTTCCGCCATCGACTTGATGGGATGAGCAGTAAGGAGAAATAGCTTACCCGTTTGTTTCAGTTTGCCTTTATTAGTTCCTGTTTGCAGAAACTCGATCATTTTCTGAAAGGTTTTTGATTCAAAGTAAGGAGAGTCCGGCCGGTTGATAAAAAAACAACGCAGTGTATTATCCTTCAGGCTCATTTTTTCAAACCCAAGATCCACGGCCAGCTTGCGGCAGCGAACGGTAATAAAAAGATCCTCTACCTGTTGGGGAATAGCGCCAAACCGATCATCCATCTCCTGCTTCATCAGTGCAAGATCTTCCTCCGTTTCACAGTTATCTAATCGCTGGTATAAGGATAATCTTTCAGCGATGCTCTCCACATAATCATCCGGTATCAGTATCTCCAGGTCGGTATCAATGGTACAATCCTGCACAAAATCATCCTGCTTGGCAATTTCTTCTTTAAATAATTCTTTGAAGTCCGTCCGCTTCAGTTCCCGGATAGCTTCATCCAGTATTTTCTGGTACATCTCAAAACCGATCTCCGCCATGAAGCCGCTTTGCTCACCACCCAGCATATTACCGGCACCTCTTATGTCCAGGTCTCTCATGGCTATTTGGAAACCACTGCCCAGTTCACTGTGCTGTTCCAGTGTTTGCAACCGCTTTCGGGAATCATTAGGCAGCGTACTCATCGGCGGCGAAAGCAAATAACAGAAAGCCTTTTTGTTACTCCGCCCCACCCTACCCCGCAACTGGTGGAGGTCGCTCAATCCAAACTGGTGAGCATTGTTCACGATAATCGTATTCACGTTTGGAATATCCACCCCGCTTTCCACGATGTTGGTACATACCAGCACATCATATCTCTTATCAATGAAGTCAAGGATCTTTTCCTCCAGTTCATGCCCTTCCATTTGCCCGTGAGCATAGCCAACACTCAGATCAGGACAAAGTGCCTGGATGATAGCAGCCATTTCCGCCAGGCCTGCTATCCGGTTGTAAATAAAGAAGACCTGCCCGCCCCTTTCTGTTTCATAATAGATAGCCTCCCGGATGAAATCTTCATTGTACACCTGCACTTCCGTTTGAATAGGTTGCCGGTTAGGCGGAGGCGTATTCATAATGC
>CALSAT010000111.1:0-9881 GCA_943372905.1 Bacteroides fragilis
ACCTCAAAGGCACACCCGATGCAGAAAAAGGCTGGAACCTCTATGCCAATGCAGGCTTGGGGCTCATGCTCGGCCGTGTCACCAATACTCATTCTGTATTAATAGACACTGCCACTTACAACATGCCCGTATTCAGTGGCAAAGCCAACTTCAAACGCCTGACGCTGGACCTGGGCCTCGGTGCAGAATACCCTCTCGGCAGCGATTTTTATTTATACGGAGAAGCCAAGGCATTTGTACCAACTACAGACTACCCCAGCAGCTATCTTTTTATAAATGACAAAGCCCCGTTCGCAGCAATGCTGGGCCTGGGGCTTCGTTTATTATTTTGATCCTTCTTATAGTTTAATATCAAACCGCCCGTCTGTAACAGACAAAGGCTCCGGCGAATTATAAATATTCAGCGCATTGAACTGGAAAGTACCTGATACAATATTGGCTGATAGATCAAACCGGGTAATAGTAACTGATCCGGTGTAGCCTGAGGAGGTCACCCATTCATTGCTCGGTGTCAGGTTTCTTTTTACATAATACGCATAGCTGTTCGCAAACGAGGGATGCGTCACATTAGTATTCAGTGAAAAAGTACCTGTAGTGGTCACACCAATAACACGGATCTCAAATTCTGTTTCGTTAGGAGAGTTCGCAAAGTTGCGGGCATTAATAATAAGGTCGTTACCGATCATTCTTGCCTCCAGCAGGTTAGAAGCCGGAATAGTGCCAAAGCGTTGTGGTATCCACACCTGCCCGTTCACCCTGGCGCCAAAAGTATTGGCACCCGTTTGGGTCGCAGCAGGCATATCATCATCTGTTACTTCTTTTTTACAGGAAGTCAGCAGCATCGAAAAAAATAAAACGGCTAAAAGGTTCTTTTTCATAAAGTAAGTTCGGTTAAGTAAAACGTTTAATGCATCCTTTTGGTATGTGGCGCTTACCAGCTTGCAAAAAAGAAGCCACAATGGTTCGGAACTTCCTTTTTACCTTTAAATCTTAACAGTCAGTTCATTATGTCCACATCACTCACCATCCGCCGGGTTGAATTGTATAAACTCTCCATTCCTCTGATAGAGCCCTTTACCACTTCCCTCGGAACCGACACCGCAGCGGAGAATGTGCTGGTGAAAATAATAACCACCGAAGGCATCATTGGCTTCGGCGAATGCAGCCCCTATATGCCCATCAATGGCGAAAGCCAGGACACCTGCTTTATCGTAGGCCAATACTTTGCCAAAGCGCTGATAGGTAAAGATCCATTAGACATTGAAGGCTGTATCCGCCTCATGGACGCTATCATCTATGCCAACACCAGCATCAAAAGTGCTTTTGATATAGCCTTATATGATATAGCCGCACAACATGCCGGACTGCCGTTGTATGAATATATCGGCGGCAAAAACAACAAGACCATCATTACCGACTATACAGTAAGCGTTGGCCATCCCGATAAAATGGCAGCCGATGCCATAAAAATAAAAGAACAGGGTTATCCCGCTATAAAAGTAAAGTTGGGAAAGAACGGACCAACAGATGTGCTGCGCATGAAAGCCATCAGGGCAGCCGTAGGCGATGCCATTCCGCTCCGCATAGATGCCAACCAGGGTTGGGAAGTACAGGAAGCAATAGAAACATTGCAGGCTTTAGCCCCGCTTGGCATTCAGCATTGCGAAGAGCCCATAGCCCGCTGGAACTATATGCAACTGCCACGGATAAAAAAAGAAAGTCCCATCCCCATCATGGCAGATGAATGTTGCGGAGATGAACATGATGCAGAGCGGCTCATACAATTAAATGCCTGCGATTATCTCAATATCAAGCTCGGAAAATCAGGCGGCATCCATAAAGGATTAAAAATAGTGCGGCTCGCCGAAGCAGCCGGTTTGCATTTACAGGTCGGAGCCATGATCGAATCCCGCCTCGCCATGACGGCCTTTGCACACTTTGCCCTGTGCAGTGATGCGATCGTCCATTTTGATTTTGACACAGCCCTCATGCTCCGCCAGGACCCCGTCACCGGTGGTATTGTGTATGAAAAAAATGGCGTGATAAAAGTACCGGAAGCCATTGGCCTCGGTGCCACGATTGATGAAGGGTGGTTACAGAAAATGGAAAAAATGATTCTATAGCTGACACAGCTTACTGCAATAGCATATAAGCTGCATCATATAGGAAAAAGAACTGCAGACGATACAGACAATTCTTTTTCCTGTCGAAGACCGTGATGTCCTCCGCTATTGTATCTGCAAATTCCCCGGTATCCTGAACTGCTTGCCCGCCAGCACAATAATGCTGCCAGCCGATGACACCGTCATCGTTACATTCAGCACACACTCTCCGCCCGGCACCGGGTCTATCATGATCATATCACCGGTAGGCAGTGTGGACGGCGGCACTATGCCTTCAGACCAGTTGGCCGGCACATCCCAGTTACCATTTCCCGTAAAGCGGTACACATGCGGTGTTTTTTTAGACAGGTTAATATTATCCAGGAATATATTATTCCCATAGCGGTTAGTACACCTGATCAGCACCCGCAGGTCGGCCCCGGTAATGCGGATAAAGACCGTATCACGACGCCAGGTAGTGGGGGTCGTATAGGCGGTGGTAGAAGCAGCCACCGTACCCAGGGTGGCACCCCATTTTTTATATCCGCTGAAAACAGTCGTAACACCACAATCGGCAGAGTGCAAAACACTCAGCGTATCCAGGAATGTGCTGGTGGGGGTAGCCGAATAGGGCCGGTGCGACACATCAAATGAAAGGATCGCCGTATCTCCGGGGTTCAGGCCGGCCGCATTCAGCACCAGGTCATCCGTTTGGCCTTGTCCCGAATAATTAAAACAATTCATAAAAGCAGCACCAGCATTGCCGTTACCGTTACCATTCCTTACCCAGGTAAGGCCGCCATCCGGGTTCGTAACCGTAATACCCGCAGGTGGAAAACCGGCGCTCACAAAATCTTGTGTATAGGGCAGGGCAGTACCTCCCGTAATAGTAAAGGTTGAGGAAATAGTATTATCAGCTGGTATCGCATCACTCCCGCCGTTAGGAGCAGATAAAGTGATCGTAAACAGGTTGGAGCCCAGTACCGCCGTTTGACTGTTGAGCACCAATACAGCCGACTTCCCCGTAGCAATATTGGTGGAAATGGTTTGCACTACCGGGTTCAACCCGTTGATAGTGGTAGTTACTGTAATAGAAGTAAGTGTGGCAGTACCGCCATTAGTAACCCTCACCCGCGGAATAAAGGCGCCGGGGCAGGAAGGTACTGCGTACGTAAGCGATGAGCAGGTGCCTCCATCAAAATCGCTGCCGCCAGGGGCAACGATCGTAGCAGCCTTGGCATCCAATGCTGGTATACCTGCCGGGTATTGACCACCCAGGGTTGTTAAATAACCGGGCCTGCAATTTTCCAGTAACCACTCCATCCGCTGCACCTGCGCAGTCGTAAACATCGAGTAGCAGGCATCATTGGTATAGTCCATGTAGTTCTGAAAATTCTTTGGTACAGAAGGTGTGCAGCCGTTCACAGTGCCAACCGCAGGGCAGCCACTAGTGGAAGCACTTTGCGGCGGTGTATTATCAATAGCTGCCAGCAGCCCGGCAGGCAGGGAACAGTTGGCACTGGTAAGCTGCGCAAAATCGCCACTGGTACAACCACCCTGGAAAGTATGGTACAACCCGAAATTATGTCCGATTTCATGCACTGCCGTACGGGCCAGGTTAAAAGAAGGATTGGCAAAACAGCTGTTTGAAAAAACCCGGTAATCAACGCATACACCATCATTCGTGGCACTTCCGGTACCTATTTCCGGCGCAATGCCCAGCAATCCTCCGGCGCCAACAGCCACCCACAGATTATAATACTGGGTAACATCCCAGGGCGCCAGGCCACCCGTACCGGTAGCAGGATTTTTAACGGCCTGCGGTTCGCTGGTACCAATGGTAGTGGTGCCCGAGATCCGTTCAATACCAGTGGTGAAGTTTCCGCTTATATCCCGTTTGGCCAGGGTAAAGCGGATGAGTGAATGGCCGCGGATGCCGCAGAAGGTACCGCAGTTGGTGCTGTCGGGATTGAGACCCGAAAAGTCAAGATTCAACCGGTCAATAAAATATTGTACATCATTATCCGTAATGATCCAGGGGTTCGGCAATACCACATGCACCACCACTGGTATGATGACCGGCCCCGTGAGCAAATTGTTTCTTTGTGTAAGCGGAGGCACTCCGTCAGCAATGGCCTGCTGGTATTCCCTGGTCCGTTGGTCCATCAGCGAGCGGAAAGCCGGGTCAGTGAGATACCTTTTTTGAATAGCTTCATCCGTAGCGCAACGGCGAACGGCAGATCCACCAGCCGGTGTTTTTTCCTGTGCTGCCACAGACCCGGCTATTAATAACACACCCAGGCAAACTGTCCTAAATAAGATTTTCATATTGTGTTTACGATTAATATTCAAAAAATAGACACCGATTAAAGATAAATAAATATTCTACCCGCTGGCGGAGATAATTTATGCTCTCAATTTTATCACTATTCGCAGGATACCAGCCTCGCTACAGACAAACGTATTTTAGGAGTTGCCTTCCCGATTTAGGGAGTAGCCTTCCTTGTTTAGCAACTACCCAGTATTATTTGGAGTTTTGCCAATTTTATTTCGAGTTCTAACAGTTTTGGTTGGAGTTTTAGCAATCTTGTTTTGACTTTTGACAACCTTGTTTTGAGTTTTTACAGCCTTGTTTGGACTTTTTACAACTTTGTTTGGAGTTTTAGCAATCTTGTTTTGAGTTTTAGCAACCTTGTTTTGAGTTTTTACAGCCTTGTTTGGACTTTTTACAACCTTGTTCGGAGTTTTGACAGCTTTTTTTGGAGTTTTGACCATTCCCATTGGCAATGTGGATTTTCGCCTTGGTATTAAGGGAATTCGTTTTAGCGATAAGAGATTTTCTGTTAGCACCGGGAAAGCTTTCACCCCGGCACCAGTATTTCAGAAATAAAACAAGCACCTACGAGTGCTCCACCACCACCTTGCTGTTGTCATACAGATCATATTTCACATAAATGGTACTGCCAGGCTGGTATTTGGGAAGAGAGGCTTCAGCTATCACCCCCCTGGCCTTGCCGCTGAAAGAAGGTAAGTGGTCGGGCAGTACTTCCAGCTCCAACTCCACATAAGGATTATTGCCGTTCACATTCGCCCCAAGCATCGTTATTTTTTTGATGATGGCCCTCGCAGAACGTCCTGATTGAAGAATGGCCTCATTGTCCTTCTGCATTTGCTCAAGGTCAGCTTTTAGTGACAGCATATCCACACCCGCCTGCGGCATAACCGCCGCCCCCATTGACTGGGTGCCGCTGAAGTCTATCGCCACATTCATCTCATTCTTCGGGTCTATCTTTACCGGTACTTCCATACCAAGCATATAAGCACCTGGATTAATGCGGGATACCATCACCCGGCACTGGGTGGTGTAGGTTTGCCCAAAACTGCTCTTTACCTCCAGTATCAGTTTTACCTGCGGGTTATTATTTATGGTAACACCCGTATCCCTTACTTCCAGTATCCTTGCTTTGCCAGGCAGACCGGTCTTTTGCAGCCGGCTGGCATTGATCATGGGTTTGAAAAATACCCTGTAAAATATATAGAACATACCGCCAAAAAACAGCAGCATTCCCAGCCCAATATAAATACCGGTAGAACCGGTTGTCGCCACCACAGCGCCTATGCCCACCAACAAACCGATGATGCCGCCGATAATGCCGATCCAGACGCCTGCATTCATTTTCATCATAAGAATAAGTTTTTTTGCCACGAAGGCACGGAGTCATAAAGGAATTGGTAAAAAAAGCTTTGTGTCTCCGTGCCTTCGTGGCTAACATATTTATTCAATAGGTTTATACTCTTTAAACAAATTCAGCTTTGTACTTTCCACCTGCTGACGGTAACTCATCCAACTGCCGCTAAAGAAGCCATTGACCCTTTCCACTGCCGACGCTACCGCTTTTTCAGCATTCCTTACCATTACTTCCACCTGTGGCCCCGGTTCTACTTGTTTACTGCCGATAGATTGCTGCGCCTGCTGCAATTGTGATAATACCGTAACCGCAAAAGGATTGCGGGTGATGCCCTGCTTATCAGAAGTTTTACCGCTGATCATTTCCCGGATCAGTTTAATTTCATCCTGCATCTTCGTAGTGGATTTGCGCAGCGAATCAGCGTCTTTTCCTTCCACTCCTTTTAGCTGTGCCTGCATTTTGGTGCAGACATCTTCAGCTTCTGTCAGCCGGTCCATACCTTCTGTAAGTTTAGCAGCCGATTTTTTCACCCGTTCAAACACTCTTCTTTGCGCCAGCTTAATATCATTACGGTTGCCCAGTCTCGGATCATCTGCTACGGTTACGTATGTAGAGTCACTGGCTCGGGCATAGCTCATTACTATTTTGTAAGTGCCGGGCAATACCTGGAAACCACCGGGCTCAGCAGCACCCGGTGCTGGCTTGGCCGAACCGGGCTGGCGAACACCTTTTTCCTCCATGCCCCAGTACATACGGTTGAAGCCTGTATCGATACTCCAGCGCAGGGTACGGATGAGTTCGTTATTAGCATTGTATATTCTTACCATAGCACTGTCTCCTCTTCCACCACCGCCTCCGGCAAAGCGACCACCGCCACCTCTTCCGCCACCACCGCCTTGCGGAGTAGCTGGTGCGGCTGCTTGTGCAGCAGGTTGTTTACTGGCAGAGTCAACAGCCATCTTAGGCTTATTGATAAAAAATGAAACGGCCGCTCCCCGGCGTCTGTTCTCCGCATCCCACAGTCCATAAGTGCTCCATTCATATCCCGGTGCGGCTTTGTATTGTGCCTGTACTGCATCCGGTGCAGGGAAGGCAGTAATTGTTGAAGTGAGGGCCTGCCCTTTCATAGCGGCCAGTTTGCGCAGCGGACGAATATCATCCAGCACCCACAAGGCACGGCCGAAAGTCGCAATTACAAGATCAGCTTCTCTTTCCTGTATCGCCAGGTCATAGGTGGAAACAGAAGGGTAGCCATTTTTCCATTGCTCATAGGTAGCGCCATTATCGAGGCTTACCCAGAGCCCATGCTCGGTACCAAGAAAGATGAGGTTCGGTTCTGCAGGGTCCTGTATCATACATAATGCATAGCCTCTTACTTTACTTTCATCAGCCATACGGGTCCATGTTTTTCCATGATCTGTTGTTCTGAAAAAATAGGGTTTGAAATCGCCTCGGCGGTAGTCGTTCGCTACCACAAATGCTTCACCTGCATTGTGCCGGGAAGCAACGATCTGTGGTATCCAGCAACCAACCGGCAAACCGGGAATCTTGCCTCGGAAATTGGTCCATGTTTTTCCGCCATCTCTTGTTAGTTGCACATTGCCATCATCTGTACCTATCCAAAGGGTTCCATTCTCTTTGGCCGAAGGTGCGATGGTTAAGATGCACCCGTATGTTTCAGCACCAGTGATGTCCATGGTCAGTCCGCCCGTATTTTGAAATGCTTTGATGCGGTTGGTATCATTCATCGTCAGGTCGGGAGAAACGGTTTCCCAGTTCACGCCTTTATCACTGCTCTTATGCAGGAACTGGCTGCCGAAGTAAATGGTTTTTTTATTGAAAGGATCTTGAGCAATAGCAGAGTTCCAGTTGAAGCGCAGCAGCTGGCCGGGGTCCAGTGCTGGTGGTTTAATGAACCAGCCTTCACCGGTTTTCCAGTTCCTTCTTCCCACATTACCTCCCTGGCTCATACTATACACCCAACTGGCATCTTCTGCATCAGGCATTACATCAAAGCCATCACCACCGCCAACATTGTTCCAATAGTAATTGCGGATGCCACCATTGGTCCAGGTATAAGCAGGGCCATGCCAGCTTCCGTTGTCCTGCATACCACCCATTACATTATACGGCATTTCATTGTCCACATTGATGTGATAGAATTGCCCGACAGGGATCTTTTCATCAAAGATCCAATTCTTACCCCTGTCTCTTGATATACCTATACCGCCATCATTCCCTTCAATGATATGGTTGGGATCAAGCGGGTTGATCCACCAGGCATGGTGGTCCGGATGGATACCAGAGTAAGGAATCATCGTGGAGAATGACTTACCGCCATCTTCACTGAAGGTGATGGTACTGTGTACATCATAAATACGGTTCTCATTTTGCGGGTCCACATATATTTCCTGGTAGTAAAAAGGCCTGTCCGTTACCTGGTCGGGATTACTGTTCACCAATGTCCATTTAAAACCACCATCATCACTTTTATACAATCCATTTTTGGCGGCCTCCACTTTAGCATATACTCTTGAAGGCATACTGCGGGCAAAGGCGATACCGATACGGCCAAGCTGACCATCAGGTAATCCATCTTCTTTAGAAAGTTTTTGCCAGTTCTTTCCTCCATCCACAGTAATGTATAAACCGCTGCCTGTGCCACCACTGGTAAGGTTCCAGGGGGTGCGGCGGAACTGCCACATAGCAGCTATTAGTTTGTTAGGATTGGAAGGGTCCATCACCAGGTCGGCACAGCCCGTCGTATCATTGGCATATAAGATCTTATTCCAGGTTTCGCCACCATCTGTGGATTTAAAAACCCCTCTTTCGCTGTGTTCTGCGTAAGGGTTGCCAATAGCGGCTGCATAAATAGTATTCGCATTAGTGGGGTCTATGACAATACGGTGGATACAAACGGTTTTATCAAGCCCCATTTTCTTCCAGGTCTTGCCGGCATCAAGAGTGCGGTAAATGCCTGCACCCAGGTTCAGCGAGTTGCGGGGATTGCCTTCGCCCGTGCCCACCCATACTACAGAAGGGTTGGATTGCTGAATGGCAATAGCGCCAATATTTTGAATCGGTTGTTCATCAAAAACAGGTGTCCACGAATGACCACTGTTCTCCGTTTTCCATACACCACCAGAGGCAGCGCCTACATAAATAGTATTAGGGTTATTAACGACCGCATCAATAGCCGTTACCCGGCCACTCATACCAGCAGGACCGATATTGCGGGGTTTCCAGTTTTTGAATTGTGAAAGAGAAATTTTTTGAGCCGTTGCAGAGAAAGCATACAAAAGAACAAGAAGCAGTAATGGTTTTTTATACATACCGGTAAGTTTTGGAATCCTAAACTTACTGATAAAGCCAGCGCTGGCAAAGAAGATTATGTAAAAGGTATTGGCAGACCTATGGCTTTCCCGGAGGCATTACCTTAAGCTGTTTTGCCTCCATATAAAGTTTAAGGGCAGCAAGGCCGGTATCAAAATCTTTCCCCATTTGTTTGTCCAGGCTAAAGAAGAGATTGAAGATATTCCAGGGCCGGGGTGTAGCCACTTTAAAGTACCAGGTAACGGTGGTGGAATTCTTGTCTTTTTCAATAATGGAAAAAGCAGATGCGGCGTTACCTTTTTTGGGTTTGGAAAATTGTATGTTATGTGCTACAGTATGGTTCGGTATCAGTTCGGAAATTTCGATCTTTCCTTCACCGGATATTTCAGGGTCGCCCTTCCAGGAAGTACTGGCACCCACTGTACCATCGTTGCCGGATTTTGTGTATTGAATAGTGGAGTCTTGCTGGTTCCACACAGAAACCCGGTTGAAATTTTCCAGTGACCGAACTTCATTATAGATAGCAGCGGCCGGCGCATTGATAGTAATGGACTTTTCTATCTTTTGATGCGAGGGCAGCATAAAAGATAGCCCTGCTGTAGCTGCAAGAAGAGCAAGAAAAAAGAAGAAAAGTAGTCTGGCGAATTTCATCGTGGTGATTTTTTTGCTGTAATTCTAAAAACCTTTCAACGGCTTGTCCCCTTCTTTCTCCGGGTTTAAAATGGCTTTAATAAAACTATCCGGGTTGATGTATTTC
>CALSAT010000112.1:0-9754 GCA_943372905.1 Bacteroides fragilis
AATTTTTCATCCAAAGAAATAGTAACATAATCGTACTTATCGTCACCCGATACCAGCCAGCTATTGGTCAGGTAGTAGGAGGGTGTCTTTAATGTGGTATCTTTTCTGAAATTATCCTTGGGCAGCCAGGCAAAATGGTCCCTTGATAACTGCACTTTATAATTGACTACGGTACTGTCCACTACTTTTACAAGGATGCCGGTATCGAGAAAAGTCATCTTGGCACCGCCCAGCCTGTCGAAGCCAAACCCATACTCCAAATATGGAAGTGCGCCTTTGGTTTTACCTATTAGGTATTTACTCTTAACCTCCTGACAATGAGTAGTATGACACAAAAAAAGGCCAACTAATGCGATAAATCGTAACATCCCTGAAAGATAAATAAAAAAACCGCAGAAGGTCTGCCGTACTATTACGACAACTTAACACAGTTATACTCGATTTTCCTATAAAACACTAAGCCTAAACACTATGAATATTCAAGTCTCGTTAATATTGCAGACGGCTTTGCCACCAACAAATCCGAAACCATTATCCTGAGAAAATTTATTCTATGACCTGGAATTCTATCATGGGCTTTATTTCCACCATAGCCCTTTTCTTACCTGTTCTTTTTATTCTTGTCCTCCGGCTGGGCACATACCGGAGTTTTCCGGCCTTATTGCTTTACTATACCAGTGTTTTTATTTATAACCTGCTTACCGAACAGTACATTAAAGCCCCTGCGAATGTGGTGTATTATTGGGGGCTGGCCAATAACCTGTTGGATGTGCCGCTCATGCTGTATTTTCTTACTTATTTCAGTACGTCGAAAAGATTTTTGAAGAGCATGCGCTTAGTTATACTTTCTTATGTGGTGTGGGAACTGGCCGTGGTTTTAATTAAGGGGTTAACGATCGACAGCATCACAATCATACTGGCACCGGGCCTGCCGCTGGTATTTGGCTATTGTATCTATTTCTTTACCCGCCAGGTAAAGCTGGCCATTGTACACCGAAAGGCTACAGGCAAAGCCATGATTGTTTCTTCACTGCTTTTCGCTTATGGTTGCTATACTATTATTTACCTGATGTATTATGTGTTCAAGGCCCACCTGGATGCGAACAATGAAGTAAAACCGCAGTATGTGGAAGATACCTTCCTGGTGTATTTTATGGTAACGTTCCTTTCTTCCCTGCTCATCAGCGCTGGTATTTTTATTGAAAGAAAGCGAATTTATAAACTCACAGAATTAAAAATAACCCGTAAGGAATTATCTGATATTTACCCGGAAACAAAAAGAACTGCCCCTTTAAGAACAGTTCTTCTTGATTTTGATAAAGAGCATTGGAATTAATAACAATACCTTCCTTCAGCTATCATCTTATCAGCAATTCTTCTCCTTGCATCTTTGCTGTTGATGGGTTCTGCTTTGGTAAAGCGTTTTAACCCCATTAATATCATTCTTTGTTCGTCACCATCAGAAAAGGCATTTACAGCATCTTTACCTGATTTATTTATTTTATCTGCTGCATCATACAGATAAGTGCGCATCATGTCCAGGTGCAGTTGCACATTAGCCTCTCCCTGCTGATCAGCCATCTTCATCACCCGAAGCAATATGCTTTCAGCATTGAAGGTTTCAATGGCCATATCAGCAATATTCATCAGCACTTCCTGTTCGTTCTCAATTTTCATCATCAGTTTTTGCACCGCTGCACCAGATACCATCAGGATGGCTTTCTTCAGATTAGTTACCAATTTTCTTTCTTTGGCAAAAGGTGTTTCGTCTTCTGCGCCAAAATCAGGAATGCTCATCAGTTCTTTCTGCACCGCCATCGCTGGTCCCATAAGGTCGAGACGGCCGCCCATTGCTCTCTTCAATGTCATATCAAGCGTAAGCAGCCGGTTGATCTCATTGGTTCCTTCATAAATGCGGTTAATACGGCTGTCCCGGTATGCTCTTGAAATGTTGTACTCAGCGCTAAACCCGTTGCCTCCGTGCACCTGCACTCCTTCATCCACCACAAAGTCCAGCACTTCGCTGCCATACACTTTCAGCATAGCACACTCTATGGCAAACTCTTCGGCACCGCCCAGCAAAGCTTCGCTTTCTGGTTTGCCCGCTGTAAGCAGCTCATGTTCCTTATCATCAATCCATTTAGCAGTTCTGTATAAGGCGGACTCTCCTGCAAATACTTTAATGGCCATCTCTGCCAGCTTGTGTTTGATAGCTCCGAAATTAGAAATGGGTTGTTTGAACTGCTCCCTTGTTCTGGCATACTCCACTGTTCCGCTGAGTGATTTCCTGGCGCCGCCTATAGCTGCTGCACAAAGCTTCAGGCGGCCTATGTTTAATATATTAAAGGCTATTTTATGTCCTTTTCCAATTTCACCCAATAGATTTTCTACCGGCACTTTACAATCCTGGAAATACAATTGTACAGTAGAAGATCCTTTTATACCCATTTTATGTTCTTCAGGACCTTGCGTAAAACCTTCTGTACCCCTGTCCACAATAAAGCCTGTGAATTTATCGCCATCTACTTTAGCAAATACAGTGTACACCTGTGCAAACCCGCCGTTGGTGATCCAGCATTTCTGTCCATTTAAAATATAATACTTTCCGTCATCACTCAGTTTAGCCGTTGTCTTGGCACCCAGTGCATCGCTGCCGCTGTTGGGTTCCGTCAGTCCGTATGCACCAGCCCACTCGCCGCTGATGAGTTTGGGAATATATTTTTCTTTCTGTGTATCTGTTCCAAAATAGAGGATAGGTAATGTACCGATACCTGTATGGGCAGCAATAGCCACTGAGAATGAATGGCCTGCACCGAGGTACTCATTTACAATGGTAGAAGTAACGAAGTCTTTTCCTAATCCGCCATATTGTTCCGGAAAAGAAGTGGCAAGTAATCCCTGCTCGCCGGCTTTCGTTACCAGTGATTTCATAAGTCCTGGCTCCAGGTTGTCGATACGGTCGAGAATGGGATATATCTCCGCATCCAGGAACTGGTTACACATATCCCGGATCATCAGTTGTTCTTCGCCAAAGTTTTCCGGCGTAAATGTTTCGAACGGGGATGATTCTTTCACCAGCCATTCGCCGCCTTTCAATACGGTGTTTGTTGCTGCTGCGGTACTCATTGTATTAAGGTTTTAATGTTAAGCCCTATTTTTAAATTGGGTAATTTATTTTAAGTTATCATACACCACCTGCAGCACTTCTTTACACACATCTATCCTGTCGGAGGGTACGGTAATCAACGCTTCGTTCAATGTTTCGTCTGCCAGCGCCATTGTTTCTTCCTGCAACTTTTGCGCCTGCTTTGTGAGGTAGATCAGGTTGATGCGGCGGTCATTTTCCGAGGCCACTCTTTTTACCAAATTCAGCCTTTCTAAATTATCTACCAGCCGGGTAATGCTGGGTTTGTCACGAAAAGTGGCGTTGCACAATTCCTGCTGACTAATCCCTTCCTGTTTCCAAAGGTGATATAACACACTCCATTGTTCAATGGTAATATTCAATCCCGCCGCATTGAATTTCTTCTGCAGCCGGCGGGCTATCGCCGTGGACGCCTTACCAGTGATAAAGCTGTAGAGTTCTCCTTTTTTAAATTGGTTGTTTGGCATATAGTTGTTTGTGCAACTATCCAAAATTAATAGTATTTTTGAATCGACCAATTTATTTTTCGCAAAATTTGTTTTTCTGCATGACGGAACGGAAAACATACTTTTTTAAAAGCTCCCGGATCAGTTATCTCCGTTTTGGCTCCGGTCCAAAGCCGGTGATTTGTTTCCATGGGTATGGGGAAACGGCCACTTCCTTTGCATTTTTGGGGAAATTCGCAGGAGAACAATTTACCTTTTTTGCTATCGATCTGCCATTTCATGGGGAAACGGACTGGCAGGAAGGGTTAAATTTTCCCCCGGAAGAACTGACGATGGTGATACGGGGCATTTTGTCCGAAAACTATCAGGCACCTTTTTTATCCACCAGTTCGTTTTCGCTGATGGGGTTTAGCCTGGGAGGCCGGGCAGCCTTAAGTCTTTTTCAGCAAATTCCTGCTTTAGTAGAGCGGCTTGTTCTGCTGGCACCGGATGGCTTAAAGGTGAATTTTTGGTATTGGCTGGCTACACAAACCCGGGTAGGCAATCATTTTTTTGCTTTTACCATGAAAAAGCCAGCCTGGTTTTTTGGCTTATTGAAGCTGTTCAATAAGCTGAATCTCGTAAACACCAGCATCTTCAAATTCGTAAAGCACTATATAGGAGATAAAGAAGTGCGCCGGCTCCTTTATACCCGTTGGACCGCCCTGCGAAAACTTAAACCCAATCTGCCAGGTATCAAAGAGATGATTCGGCAGCATAATACTCCGGTAAGGCTGGTATATGGAAAACATGATCGCATCATCCTTTCTTCTGTGGGAGAAAAATTCAAAGAAGGAATAGAAAAGCAGTGCAGCCTTAGTATCATTCATTCCGGCCACCAAGTGCTTCACGAGAAGCATGTAGAAGAAATATTACCGGCTTTGCTGCGCTAAAAGCAATGATTAGCTTTGCCACTCTGAATGACGCTCCTTTATATTGCTATATCATTATTCATTATCTACAGCCTGCTGATCACTTATTACTGGCTAACATGGAGATCAATTCCCGCTTATAAGCCATCAACTGCTATATGTAAAACAACCATCTCCGTTATCATTCCCGCCCGGAATGAGGAAGAAAATATTGGTTCTCTTTTAGAAGCTTTGCAAAAACAAACTTACCCTGCCCAACTATTTGAAGTGATTGTGATAGACGATCACTCCTCTGATGGCACCACCGATATTGTACGTGAGTTCCCCCCGGTTAAACTTATTCAGTTAAAAGAAGACAATGTTATCAACTCCTATAAAAAGAAAGCGATTGAAACAGGAATTAAGGCCGCCACCGGCGAATTGATCGTTACTACAGATGCCGATTGCCTGCCTTTGCCAAACTGGCTGAGCACCATTGCTGATTTTAAGGAAGAAACGAGCTCTGTTTTCATAGCGGCCCCTGTCGTGTTTGAAAACAATAACTCCCTGCTGCAAATTTTCCAGGCACTTGATTTTATGATACTACAAGGAATAACCGGGGCCGCTGTGGCAAAGAAAAGTTTATCCATGTGCAATGGCGCCAATCTTGCCTATGAGAAAAAAGCATTTGAAGAGGTGGATGGCTTTTCAGGTATAGATTCAATTGCTTCTGGTGATGATATGCTGCTGATGCATAAAATATGGAAACGGCATCCGGGGAAAGTACAATACCTGAAATCAAAAGACGCCATTGTCTCCACACAACCGATGAAAACCTGGTGGTCGTTCTTTAATCAGCGCATCCGCTGGGCCAGTAAAGCCAGGTTATATAATGACCGAAGGATTACAGCTGTGTTACTACTTGTTTATCTTTTCAATTTGTCTTTTCTCGGGCTGTTCATTGCCGGTTTTCAATACAGCCAGTATTGGCTGTATTTGCTTTTCTGTTGGATAGCCAAAACAGTTGTGGAAATGCCTTTTTTAATCAGTGTGGCCTCATTTTTTGGCAAGCAATCGCTGATAAAGTTTTTCGTTCTCTTTCAACCATTGCACATTCTTTACACCATTATCTCCGGGCTGTTTGGACAATTAGGAAAATATGAATGGAAAGGGAGAAAGGTGAGCTAGAAAGGTAAATTTTCTTTCTATTCCTTTTTACTGTTTTAACCGCTTAGCTTACCTTTCCTGCATGGGTCATTCACAATCATTCCAGGCCGCCGCCTGGCGGCGGCTGAAGAAGAACAAAGGCGCTGTCTTTGGTTTGATTGTAATTGCACTCGCTATACTGGTGGCCATTTTCTCTTACTTTATTTCGTCTGACTCTTCTCCTTACGCTAACCGGATCATTTTGGAGATCGGAGGCGAAAAACCCGGTTATCAGCAACAATTCATTAAAGTAAAAAAAGACAAAGATGTTGGTTCTCCCAGTTTTTTTAACCAACTGCTATTCGGCAAGGAAGATATATACTACTATGTGCCAATCGTAAGTTATGAGCAAACAAATGACAGCATCATTGTTCAGAAGTACATAGATGTAGGTGTATCAGAAAGACAAACATATAACAAAGCTATATTAGCTGACAAGCCAATCATACAGCTCACCTTCCCATTGGGCGCTGATAAATATGGCCGGGATATTTTAAGTCGTATCATTATAGGCACACGAGTAAGCTTAAGTGTGGGACTGATCACTGTCATCATTTCTCTTAGCATTGGGTTGATATTGGGTTCGCTGGCCGGCTATTTTCGTGGTTGGGTGGATGATGTTATCATGTGGTTCATCAATGTAATATGGAGCATGCCCACGTTGCTGCTGGTATTTGCCATTACACTCGCATTGGGAAAAGGTTTCTGGCAGGTCTTTATTGCTGTGGGATTGACCATGTGGGTGAATGTGGCCCGGTTAGTGAGAGGGCAGGTGTTACGCGTACGGGAACAGGAATATGTGGAAGCTACCCGGGCTCTTGGCTTTTCTGATATCCGAACGATTGTGCGGCACATCTGGCCTAATATCATGGGGCCTGTTATGGTAATTGCTGCCAGTAATTTTGCTTCGGCTATTGTTATTGAAGCCGGCCTGAGCTTTTTAGGAGTGGGTGTACAACCTCCCATGCCCAGTTGGGGACTAATGATAAAAGAGAATTATAATTTCATCATTACCCAAAATCCAATGCTTGCCTTAGCACCGGGCTTTGCCATTATGTTATTGGTGTTAGCTTTCAATCTGCTTGGGAATGGATTAAGGGATGCTCTCAACGTCAGGGGAAAGCTCTGATCTCTTTCGGGTATTTACATCTGTTGCGATCAGCAATGCCAGGCACAAATAGAAGAGGCTACCGATCTTATCTGTTTCAATAAGATCACTCAGCAGGTTTAGAATCATTATCATGGTCAATATTACTCCTGCCGTTATCGCTACTGTTTTATAATATATATCAGATACTCTGTGATACAACCGTTGTGCATAATATAATATTGCGCCTGTTAAGAGCAGCCAAAAAAACAATCCCGGAAGACCCTGTTCAATCGCCGTCAGCAGAAAATAGTTATGTGCTGTTGAATGTTCAGGGTTATGGCTTACCCATGTTTTATATGCCGGAACCGTGTATGATTTATAATTGTCATAAAATGTACCGGGGCCATAGCCGGTAAGACCGCCGTCCTTTAACATCCGTACTCCTGCTATCCAGCGATAAAATCGTTCTGCTGTTGAAACATCTTTTAAAGTATAAGTAGCAATAAAGTGTTCATTAAAGTTCGTGTGAAAGATGGTGGTTTCATAGTCATGGGCATATTGCAGGTAACGGTCATTCTCTTTTAACCAGAAAATTCCGGCCACAGTAATAATAATAAATGTGACATAAGCGATCACCAGCAGCCGCTTCTTTATCAGCCAATATGAAGCCATCCCGGCCGCCAATGCCAGCCAGGCACCCCTTGCATAAGAAAAGAAAATGCCAGCTATCAATATTGCTATGGCAACTGTAATGTACAGTCGTGCATTTTTCCGTTTACTTAATTTCCAAAAGGCAATCAAAACAGGTAATAAACAAACCTGCATGGCTGAGTAGTTCACATGATTTCGAAAAAAAGGGACTACTGCATCATTAATGCTTGCAAAACTGAATCCATATTTGGAATGCCTTACCAGAATAAGAGTAGTTACGACAAAAAGGGCAATTGTCAGCAGAACAACTGCTTTTGTTATAGCATCCTTAGTCTTAAACATAATTAGCGGTACCAATACAAAGGCACCCAGGTACCAGCTTTTGGCCAATAAGAATTTAAAGGATAAGAGATGCTCGGTTGAAAATAAGACTGTGACCATAGTCCAGCTCAGGAGTATAAAAAGAACAATCAATAGCGGATGTTGTAAGGTTTCTTTCGTAACCAGCTTTGGAGAATATATCCAGGCACTCATAAAGACAAACGATGTAAGCAGCATCAGCAATTCATCAGGAAGGTCCGTGCCAAGGGAGGGTGAGAAATTGTACTCAAATGAAAAAGGAAGCGAAAATAATAAGAGGTAGAAAATGAAATTTTTATATTGCCAACCGGCACAGAGTAATAAAGCAATAAAAGGAAAAGCGACCAGAAAATATAATTCTGTAGACACCGCTACTATTGCCGATAATAAAAAACCGGTGGCAAGGAGAATAAATAACCCTTTTGTTTTATTGAAGAGCGTCATCACTGGATTGATATTTTCTCCGTTCCAAAACCAAGGCCGCCAAAAAGGCAAATAGTAAACTAAGTACTCCCGTAGCAACCATTATCTGTAAACGCTTCGGCCGGTCGGGCCGGATGGCCGCTTTTGCTTTCTCCACAATTATTAATACGGGGGGTTTGTTGTCCACCATTAGTTGGTACTCGCCGATCAGTTTTTCATATTGCTGTATCTCTGCCTGCACTAGACTTCTTTTTTCGGGAATAGAGGCACTGTCGAGTTTATGCTGCATCTTTTGCAGGCCCTGTTGTAACCCTTTTAGTATTGCTCCGTTGCCGGCGCTTTGCAAATATTGATGTATGCCTTGCAATTCATTCATGATGGAGTTCGCCAGTTGCGGCGCCAGGTTTTTATCGGTATCCCACACTTTTACTTTCAGTTCCCCATACTCACTCTTCATCACTTTGGTATTTGCTTTTAGAAGGTCAGCGGCTTTTATAAGGGCCAGATCAGCACTATCTTTTATTTTATAATGATCATACAGGTTAAACTTTGCAGCTACCGCCAGATACACAGTATCCAGGTTGGCTGTACCAATGATCCTATCAAGATCATCCGCATATCCCAATGATGAGTATAGCGCCTGGATATTTTCATTAAAGATCCTGCCTTTATCAGCTACCACCGAACTGGCGGGTACGGCTGTAGTTACAGAAAGATACTGTCGGGGTTTTAAAAAAGTGATTACTCCAACTGCTAATAATGATAAAATGACAACAGCTGCAATCTGTTTCCACCAGCGGGTAACAAGGTCTGCGATATCGGGCATTGAAAAAGGTTTTAGTACTACTAAATAAAAAATTAAATCACTTTCACATTACGGCTGAAGCTCTCTTCCAGCGAGATAAAGGTCTCTGTCCTTTCAATCCCTTTTATCTTTTGCAACTGGTCATGCAATACAAAGCGTAATTCAGAAATATCCTTACACACTATTTCAGCAAACATACTATAGTTACCCGTGGTATAATTGAGCCGTACTATTTCGGGTATTTTTTGCAGGTCTTTGGCCACGGCATCATACAAAGAGCTTTCTTTCAGATAAATACCTATAAAAGCGATCACATCATAACCCAGTTGTTTCAAGTCTGCTTTCAACCTTGTACCTTTAACCACTCCCGCTTCTTGTAGTTTTTTGATACGAACATGAATGGTGCCACCGGAAACAAAGAGTTTTTTGCCAAGATCTGCATAAGATATCTCTGCATTTTCCATCATGTGGTGAATAATGTCCAGATCCAGTTTATCAAGATTTAATTTAGCCGCCATTTTATGTATGATTTTAGATAAAATTTGTAATTATACCCAAATATTTGAATAATTTCTATAATTTCAAAATAATTGTTGGAAAATTTGGAACAAACTGACTTATTACCCTACATTTGTTTTATCAAAGCCGGTAAGAAAACCGGAAAGTTCTTAAAACACTGTGGGGTGATGAAATTTTTGGCAGACATGCCCTCTTGTCTCGGGGGTGAGGATAACAGGA
>CALSAT010000113.1:0-9727 GCA_943372905.1 Bacteroides fragilis
CTGATCCAAAAGAAACTATCTGTACTGCCTTTGAGGGCAACAAAGAAAAGATATACCATTACGATTTCAGGCATAAAGAAATGGATTACTCTCTTTATGGAAAAGGCGAGCTGGCAATTGTGTTGAGCAAAGAAGACAGTAGTTTCATCACAAAAGTAAAAGAGCCTCCCCCTCCTGTACTAACTGATACGTTGAAACTGGGTGATGTTTTCTTTGATTTTAATAATGCGATTTTAAAACCCGGCGCTCTTAAAATGCTGGAAGATTTCTTTATAAAGAACAAAGACCCTTTATTTATAGACAGCGTTTATGTAGAGGGGCATACAGATTCTATTGGCAGCGATAAGCGTAATATGGCGCTGAGCCTGGAACGCTGTGAAAGCATCCGCCAATGGCTGTTGCTGAACAGTATCCTTACTGATCCCGGTATACAGGTGCATCCATTTGGTAAAACAAGGCCCATTGCCACCAACAGCACCCCGCAGGGCCGGTCATTGAACCGAAGGGTAGAACTGATCATTTTCAAGCGGAATGAAAAGTAATGGTAATACAGTATTTTGTTAGCTGAAAAAGCGTCACCTCATTGACTGATCTTCAAAAAATATTAAAACAATACTGGGGCTTTGACCATTTTCGTCCGCTGCAGGAAGATATTATGAATGCCGTGCTGGCCGGTAATGACACCCTGGCGCTGATGCCTACGGGCGGAGGCAAATCGCTATGCTACCAGGTGCCCGCTATGGCGCAAGAAGGTATGTGCCTTGTTATCTCGCCGCTGATCGCTTTAATGAAAGACCAGGTGGAGAATCTGCGGCGTAAAGGCATTACTGCCTTTGCCATTTACTCCGGTATGAGCCGGAAAGAGGTCATCAATACTTTTAAAGTAGCGACAGAAAGTAATTGTAAATTCCTGTACGTTTCACCAGAACGATTAGAGACTTCACTTTTCAAAGAATATTTACCCGGATTAAATATCAGCCTGGTGGCAGTGGATGAAGCGCATTGTGTTTCTCAATGGGGCTATGATTTTCGTCCGCCGTATTTGCGTATTGCTGCGTTAAGAGAGGAATTGCCAGGTGTGCCTGTGCTGGCATTGACTGCTTCTGCCACACCGGATGTACAAAAAGATATTTGTGAGAAACTAAGGCCTCTCCAAACCCCTCCGCAAGAGGGGCTTCGGAACCTCAAAGGTCAAAAGGAGTTTGCCGGTTGGCAAGTATTTCGTCAATCTTTTGAACGGGCCAATCTTTCTTACAGCATCTTCCGGATAGATTCAAAGATCAATAAGATCATTGATATATTGAAGAAAGTATCTGGTACCAGTATTATCTATTGCAAAAGCCGGAAAAGAACAAAAGAGATTAGCGACCTGCTGTGCCTGCAGAGTATTTCAGCCGATTTTTATCATGCCGGACTGCCGCAAGAAGAAAGAAGTGCAAAGCAGGAGGCCTGGATCAGTAACAAGAAGAGGGTAATCGTTTGCACCAATGCCTTTGGAATGGGCATTGATAAGCCTGATGTAAGGACCGTTATTCATGCGGATGTACCTGACTGCCTGGAAAATTATTACCAGGAAGCAGGCAGGGCAGGAAGAGATGGCAAACACTCCTATGCTGTATTATTATATGATGACAGGAACCTGAACGAGCTGGAAGAAATGGGGAACCTTCGTTTTCCTTCACTGGAAGAAATAAGAAATGTTTACCAGTGCGTAGCTAACTATCTGCAAATACCAACTGGTGTAGGTGAAGGCCAATATTATGACTTCGACATCAGTGATTTTATGGTAAAATTCAAACTCGCAAGCCATATTACACTGTATTCACTAAAAGCATTGGAGCAGGATGGCTGGCTGGCCTTCAACGAACAGGTCTTTATTCAATCCAAAGTTGTTTTCAAACTCGGTAAGTCAGCCCTGTATGATTTTGAAATAAACAACCCTTTGCTTGAAGAATGTATAAAAACATTGCTCAGGGCATACGAGGGCATATTTGATCAGCAGGTTTTCATTTCTG
Organism: Bacteroides fragilis; assembly: GCA_943372905.1. Classification (GTDB taxonomy): domain Bacteria; phylum Bacteroidota; class Bacteroidia; order Chitinophagales; family Chitinophagaceae; genus JJ008. The sequence continues at coordinate 2,016 of CALSAT010000113.1, forward strand.
AAAAAATGATGGGTGGGCTGATGAAGAAAGATGCAGCAGAAGTAAAAAAACAACTCCTGTACCTGCACCAGTCTGGTGTGATAGAATACCAGCCACAGAAGGACAGCCCTCAATTGTATTTATTGCGCAACCGAATCAAAACAGATGAGCTGTCTGTAAACATGGTATTGTACAACGAAAGAAAAGAGCAGTTTCGGCGACGAATGAAACAGATGATATACTATGTGAAAGAAACAACTGAATGCCGCAGCCGGATGATCGGCATTTACTTTGGCGATACGGAGATAAAACCCTGCGGCATCTGTGATAATTGCCTGAACCAAAAAGCATCGGTATTGAGCAAAGACGAATTTGATGCTATACGCCACCGGATCATCAACCTGGTTAAGTATGAGTCACTGGCTGCTAAAGAACTGCTAGCAAAGCTATCTGGTGTAAAAAAAGAAAAAGCCTGGAAGGTGATCGAATTCCTCCAGGCTGAAAATAAAATTGAGATGGATAAAACGGGGCGTGTTACATTAAAATAGGCTTTTCCGTTTACTGCTTCTGCCACCCAGGCCCAATACTCCCAATAATGTTCTTACAATTGAATTGCCTGCCGTACGGGTCATGCTTTTTACAGTCGGGTTATCAAAAAAGCCTTTCTCCTTTTTAGTAGTGGTTTTTCGTTCCGTTTTTTCCTCTGCCTGTTGTTCTTTTTCTTCTGCTTCCCGCTGAGAAGCCTCTTCCAGTTTTTCAGTAAGTATCTCGTAGGCACTATTACTATCCACCACTTCATTGTATTTGGCTGCGATCTTTGATTTGCTTACCAATGTATCTATTTCTTCGCCAGATAAAATATCCATACGGCTTTGCGGAGGGCGGATCATACAATGTACCAGCGGAGTTGGAATTCCTTTTTCGTTCAGTATCGTTACCAATGCTTCTCCTGTTCCTAATTGGGTGATCAGGTCTTCCGTTTTATAGAAGTCCGTTTCCGGGTAGTTCTCTGAAGTTTGTTTGATCACTTTTCTGTCGGCCGCCGTGAAGGCTCGCAGCGCATGTTGCACTTTCAATCCCAACTGCGCCAGTACAGAGGCGGGTACGTCCATCGGGTTTTGGGTGCAGAAGTAAATACCAATGCCTTTGGAGCGGATGAGTTTAATGATCGTTTCTATTTGTTGCAGCAGTGCATCATTGGCTTCCTGGAAAATAAGGTGTGCTTCATCAATGAACATCACCAGTTTGGGTTTGTCCATATCTCCTTCTTCCGGGCTGCTGGCATATAGTTCTGCCAGCAGTTGCAGCATAAAGGTGGAGAAAAGTTTGGGCCTGTCCTGCAGATCAGTAACCCTTACAATAGAGATCATGCCCCGCCCATCCTCGTTAATGCGCATAAGGTCATCCACTTCAAAGCTCTTCTCTCCGAAGAAAACATCTGCACCCTGTTGCTGCAGTTCAATCACTTTGCGAAGTATGGTACCGGTAGAGGTAGTGGATATTTTACCATATTCTTTTTCCATCTCAGCTTTGCCTTCATCACTTACAAATTGCAGCACTTTGATAAAGTCTTTCAGGTCAAGCAGGGGTAATTTTTTATCGTCGCAGTATTTAAAGATCATTGCCACGAACCCGCCCTGGGTATCATTTAGGCCGAGAATTTTTGAAAGCAGCACGGGCCCAAATTCGCTGACGGTGGCCCGCAGTCTTGCTCCTTTCTGGTTGCTCAGCGTAAGCAGATCAACCGGGTAGGCCGCAGGCTTGAATTCAACCCCAATCTTCAGGCAGCGGTCTGTGATGTTGCCATTCACTGTTCCCGCAGCAGCGATACCGCTCAGGTCACCTTTAATATCCATCAGCAGTACCGGCACACTGGCATCACTTAATCCTTCTGCCAGCATTTGCAGGGTTTTGGTTTTACCGGTACCCGTAGCGCCGGCAATCAATCCATGGCGGTTCATTGTTTTCAGGGGGATCAGTACATCCGCACCGGGTACTACTGCTCCATCCAGCATGGCCCCGCCTATTTTAAAACATTCTCCTTTGAAGGTGTAGCCTGTCTTTATTGTTTCGAGGAATTTTGTACTGTCTGCCATAAAATATTTTTGCTTGAAAGTTAAATGAAAAGTTTGGAGTGCTTAGAGATCTTCTTCCCTTTCCAACATCAGGATGGCACTTTGGGGAACAATAAAATATTTCTCGTTCTCATAAATCACTTCTGTGGCACCGCTCACCAGGAAAATTGCAAGGTCTCCCTCTTTGGCCTGCAATGGCACATATTTCACCTTATCTTCTTCACCACGCCATGCGTCGTCCTCTACCGGCATTGGTATGGCATAGCCCGGCCCCGCTTTTATTACATATCCTTGTTGTACTTTTTCTTTTTCCCGCACTCCCGGAGGCAGATATAACCCGCTGGCGGTTTTTTCATCCGGCTGGATAGGTTTTATCAGCAACCGATCACCAATTACGATCAATTTCTTCAGCCGGTTATCTGGTGTTAAATGCATGGCACAGTTTTTATATCATAAAGCAAAAGTAGAGCACTGCAGGGTTGAAACGCCGGTCTTTTAACAAAATATTCGTTCCGGATACTTGAACCCCCGAAATGCTTTAACTTTATTTGTCACCAATATAAAACCACTAGACAATGGACACTAAGAAACCCCAAATTTTATTGTGCGAAGACGATGCGAACCTCGGAAGTGTGCTGAAAAATTATCTTGAATTAAACGACTATGATGTAACCCTGGAAAGAGACGGCCGCCTTGGTTTGGCTGCTTTTCAACGGGAAAAATTTGACCTCTGCCTGCTGGATGTAATGATGCCCAATATGGATGGATTTACCCTGGCTGAAGAAATACGAGATGTGGACCCGGATATTCCCCTGTTTTTCCTGAGCGCCAAAACCATGAAAGAAGATGTGATCCAGGGGTATAAACTCGGAGCCGATGATTATATCACCAAACCGTTTGACAGTGAAGTGCTGTTGCTGAAGATAAAGGCAATATTAAAAAGAAATGAAGAGCAAAATAAAGAGAGTGATAACAAAGAATTTGATCTCTCTACCTACCATTTCAATCCCAAACTGCGCCAGTTGACGCATAATGGCATCACACAAACGCTTTCTCCGAAAGAGAATGAACTGCTCAAGCTGTTATCAGAACACCTGAACGACCTGTTGCCAAGGGAGCATGCCCTGAAGAAGATCTGGGGCAGTGATACTTATTTCAACGGACGCAGTATGGATGTGTATATTGCTAAACTCCGCAAATACCTTAAAGATGACGAGAAGATCGAGATCGTGAATATACACGGTAATGGATTCCGGCTGGTGGTGCAGTAATTAATACTATTTTTCTGGTGGAGGGATTACAGTTGGCACTGTAATCCCTTTTTAATTCCGTTCCATAGCCGTGATCACTTTCAGGTGTTCATATAAAACCCCGATGGCAGTGCAGGTAAAATCTTCACCCGGAGCAAAACTGGCGATAGATATATATAGTTTTTGCCCTGTTGTATTCAGGTTCGCCGGTAATTGACTGGCCACATACATATCGGTATAAAAGCCTGAAACCCGGCTCACAGCAGCAGTGTCTGATGGGTCGATCCTGATGAGCGGGCGGCTGCAGTTAATCTCGCTAGTATTTACAACTTCCGCTTTATAATAAAAAAAGGGTGGAACCGGGTCACAGGCACAGAGACGGCGGCTACAGGAAAAAAAACTAAAAAATATCAGGAGCAGGGTGCCCAGGAAATATTTCATAAAATGTTTTATAGCATGACAACTGATTGCTGGCATACGTTGCTACCACAGGTGAGGCTGGCTGCTATTGCCAGGTTTTTTTCCCAGATGCTCATAGGCTTTTGCTGTTACTTCCCGCCCCCTTGGTGTCCTTTGTAAAAAGCCCTCCTGTATCAGGAAAGGCTCATATACTTCTTCAATTGTGCCTGCTTCTTCACCAACAGCGGTAGCAATTGTGGTGATGCCCACCGGACCACCTTTGAATTTGTCTATAATGGTGGAAAGAATGCGGTTATCCATATCATCCAGGCCATGTTCATCCACATTCAATGCCTTTAAGGCATGCTGGGTAATACCGAAATCAATTTGCCCGTCATTTAATACCTGTGCAAAATCCCTTACTCTTCTGAGCAACCCGTTAGCGATACGGGGGGTTCCCCGGCTTCTTCTGCCGATCTCTTCTATGGCTTCTGTTGAGATGCTAGTTCCTAATATGCCGGCTGAGCGTTGAATGATCTTATTTAATACGGCTGATTTGTAATACTCTAATCTTGACTTGATGGCAAATCTTGATAAGAGCGGTGCAGTGAGCAAACCGCTTCTGGTAGTGGCACCTATCAGCGTAAAAGGATTCAGGTTGATCTGGATGCTTCTTGCATTTGGTCCGCTGTCTATCATAATATCAATGCGGTAGTCTTCCATGGCTGCGTACAGATATTCCTCCACCACCGTGCTAAGGCGATGTATCTCATCTATAAATAACACATCGTTGGGTTCCAGGCTGGTAAGTAATCCTGCCAGGTCACCGGGTTTTTCAATCACCGGCCCTGAGGTTTCTTTGATATTCACGCCCAACTCATTCGCAACAATTCTCGACAAAGTTGTTTTTCCCAAACCGGGTGGGCCATGGAATAATACATGGTCCAATGCCTCTCCCCTGATCTTTGCCGCTTTGATAAAGATGCGCAGGTTCTCGATGATCTGCTCCTGTCCTGCAAAATCTGATATCTGTCCGGGCCGGATCGTATTCTCAAATACCACATCGGCCGGATTCATTGCTTCTTTCCCGCTATTAAGATTCGGATTAGCCATACTGTAAAAATAGCAATCCCTTTCGGGAAGGTTTTAGAAAAAAGCCCAAATAATATTTGTACATACAATAATAATTGTTTTCCTTTGCCCTGCATGAAAACATCAGAGAGTAAATTCTGCCAGTGTCTTTATTTCACGGCCAATTCGCTGGCCAGGAAAGTAGAGAAGCTGGCACAGGAAAGCTGGAGTAAGGTAGATCTTCCACCCAGCCATGCCTACCTGCTGATGCTGGTTATAGAAGAACCGGGTATTCAACCATCTGGACTGGCTGATCAGTTACAGTTACAGCCAAGTACCATTACCCGGCTGATAGAAAAACTGGAGGACAGAAAACTGTTGGTACGAACGACAGAAGGAAAAGTGACCAATGTGTATCCTTCGCCAAAAGGCAAGGAATTGCTGCCTAAACTGAAAGAATGCCTGAATGAGTTCTATACTGCCTATTCTGCAACACTTGGCAAAGAAGAAAGCGCCAGGCTGGTACAGAATATGAGTAAAATGGCTGATAAACTAACTGTTTAATTTTTTTATCAAAACAATTGTATATACAAATATTAAAACCATCAAAGTATGAAATATGTAATCACCGGTTCTACCGGCCACATCAGTAAACCCATCGCCAGTAATCTTGTTAAAGCAGGCCATGAGGTCATTATCATTACCAGCAAAGAAGATAAAGTAAAAGAGATCGAATCGCTTGGCGCCAAAGCCGCCGTTGGCTCTGTGGAAGATCCTGCATTCATCAGCCAGGCGTTTACAGGCGCTGATGCAGTATATCTTATGATCCCTCCCAATATTGCCACCACTGCCTGGAGAGAATATCAAAACAAAGTGGCTGATAACTATGTTGCTGCTTTAGATGCCAACAAGATGATGATCAGCCATGCCGTAGTGTTAAGCAGTATTGGTGCTCATATGGGCAATGGAGCCGGGCCTGTGGATGGCGTGGCTGACCTGGAAAAGAAACTGGCTGCTCTCCCACACCTGCATGTACGAAACCTCCGCCCCTCCTATTTCTTTTATAACCTGTTTGCCATGATTCCCCTGATAAAAGGGATGAACATTATGGGCTCAAATTTTGGAAACACGGATGAAAAACTGGTGCTTACGGATACAGATGAAATAGCGGCCGTGGCTACAGAAGAACTTCTTGGTTTGAATTTCACTGGTCAAACAGTTCGCTATATTGCCAATGACGAGAGGCATCCTTCAGAAATTGCGGCTGTACTGAGTGAAGCGATTGGTAAGCCCGGTATTCCCTGGGTAAGTTTTACTGATGAACAGGCGCTTGGAGGTATGATGCAGGGCGGATTGTCACAGCACATCGCCGAAGGTTATACTCAAATGGGAAAAGCCATACGGGACGGTGAAATGCAAAAAGACTATTGGGAAAACCGGCCCGCTTCATTAGGCAAAATGAAGCTGGAAGATTTTGCCAGGCAATTTGCAGCAGCTTTTGCAAACAGTTAATCAAAACCTTAAAATTAAATAACATGAAGATTGGAATCATCGGGTCTGGTATTGTAGGCCAGGTCTTAGGAAAAGCCTTTTTGGCAGAAGGTCATGAAGTGACCATGGGTACCCGGAATATCAACAAAGAAGAAGTAGTGAAATGGAAAAGTGAAAACCCAACCGGCGCTATCGGATCATTTACCGAAGCGGCAGCATTTGGAGATGTGCTGGTGCTGGCTACCGGCGGCTCGGTAACAGAAGAAGCCATTAAACTCGCAGGCACCGATCATTTCAGTGCTAAAGTGGTGATTGATGCCACTAACCCGATTGCTGCTGCGCCGCCCGTAAATGGTGTATTGCAATACTTTACCGGGCCTAACGAATCTTTCATGGAAAGGTTACAGGTATTGCTTCCTGCTGCAAAGCTGGTAAAGGCTTTCAATAGTGTTGGCAATGCTTTCATGTACAAACCAAATTTTCCGGGAGGTGTGCCTACTATGTTCATTGCCGGAAATGATGATGAGGCTAAGAAAACCGTTACATCCATTCTTACCTCTTTCGGCTGGGAAACCGAGGATATGGGTAAAGCGGAAGCTGCCCGTGCCATTGAACCATTATGCATCTTATGGTGCATACCGGGTTTTCTTAACAACCAATGGCGTCATGCCTTTAAATTATTAAAAGCATAATCTTAATCTTATACTTCTGTAAAATAATGCCTGTCATATACGGACAGGCATTATTCATATAAATTGATTCAGTTGTAAAATGAGGTCAGGATCCGGGCTATTGGCTAAATAGTATTCCTTTTCAGAGAATTTGCAAACGCCGGGGTAATCACCTTTCCGGGACCCTATATCAATAATCAGTTGAAAATGCAGGTGAGGCGGCCAATGCCCGTTTTCGGCCGGAATGCCGAATGCTGCAAATGGTTGTCCTTTACTAATCAACTCCCCTTCTCTTAAATGCCGAATAGAATCAAGGCTGAGATGACCATAAAGAGTATGAAAAGTAACCTGTGCCAATTGATGAGTTATAATAATAGTAGCTCCATAATCGCCCGCCTGGTCATTGAAAGCAAAACTGTGTACTACTGCATCTATTGGTGCCATTACCATGGTACCGGCTTCTCCCCATATATCAGTGCCGAGATGTAAGCGTCGCGGCTCATCACCTGGATGTTCTCCATCAAATACCCGGCTTACCTGGTACACGGTGCGATGTTCGGCATAACCGCCTATTCCATACCTGGCTTCTGCAGTTTTCAGCTTCTTGTCAATATAAGCAACAAAGCTACCGGTATCTTCCAGGATAGTATTTGTCAGTTCTTCATTTGCTGCAGTAAAATCGAGGGGCAGTAATATATCTGTGTTTGTATGAAAAGGTACTACCGGGTGAAAGGATGCCTGGTGAGTTTTTAGTGTTGAAATAATTTCGTTTTGAA
>CALSAT010000114.1:0-9661 GCA_943372905.1 Bacteroides fragilis
TGCGGGCCAGGGCCAGGGCTGTTGGGTTTGAAGGGCTGCCGGAAAAACCATTTGGGTTTTTGGTGAGCTGCTGGATGGGTTGGGAAAAAGGGTTTAACGGTTTGAAGCATCGTACAACGGATTATGTAAAAAAGATCAGTTGTCCGGTACTGATGCAGTATGGCGGGCAGGACCTGTATGTACTAAAGGAAGAAACAGATAAAGTATATGCAGCTATCGGTGCGCCGGAAAAAATTCTTATTGCGTATGAAAATGCAGGGCATGAGTCGCTCCAGCAGCATGATTCCCACAAATGGGAACTGACCATGAGAAACTTTTTGATGAATACTACCCGTTAGTTATTTCCGGATGGTCACTTTTGTACCGGCATTGGTAAAACCGTACACTTCCACCACATCATCATTCTTCATTGAAATGCATCCAAGGGTCCAGTTCTTATATCGGTCTACTACAAAATCTTCGTGAGGCCAGGTGCCATGTATGCCGATGCCGCCACCGATGCTGGCATTAGCAGGAATCTCACCCCGCTGTTTTCGCTGGTTAAATTTTTCCCGGTCTGCAGCAGTGGGATAACTGATAGAGAGAAAGCGGCACCATTTTTCATGCACCCGCTTGGCGGTAATAGTAAAACTTCCTTCAGGAGTGTTTTTGTCGCCTTCCATTTTTTTATCGGCCAGCGAATTATTGCCAAATACAACCGGGTAGGTGGCATACCATCCCTTATCGTCATACACACTCAGTTCATAGTCTGATTTATCAATAATGATGGAAACGGCACCAACGGGCCCTTTAGCGTCCCGGCTGAAACTGGTGCTGTTGCGGGTAAGATACGGAGTATTGGCATCGGATGCCAGTAATCCGCTCCCCAGGAAAACTGATGTAAATACAAGAAAGTTTTTCATGTGTTATAAGTGTTTTCAGTAAGGCCAAATGTAACTTGCTGCTGGGTGGGAGCGGCAGGTGTTCATGGCTGTTAATCAGTAACCGTCCAATTCTTCAAACGCAATGCCACGATTTTTTATTTTGTCGTGTGGATAAGCTTGTACCGCTCAAAGCGGTATTTTAACTGCATATTTAGAAAAGGTGCGGGTTGATCATACCGGCTCAACAAATATATCACTGCTATCAATAAAAAAGACCCTGATTTTACCAGGGTCTTTTACGGGAAATAATTATATCTCTTTTACCAGTTGCTGAAGCGGAAACCGAAGTTGTAAGGCCGTATATCCAGACCTCTTTCATACATGGATTTGGGAACGTACGAACCATAGAAGCGTACAGGCCCCATGGAAAGTTCGGCCACATAGGAGAATTTCCATTTCTCCAGTTCAAAATCATCTTTTGTTTTTTCCTTGCCTTCATCAGAGGTGATCGTTTTATTACGGGCACTGTACAGGTAGCCCAGGCTCACGCCGGTGCTGAAGCCAAATCCTTTATCTCTTTTTGGGGTAAAGTTGAAGTTCAGCATCATGGGCACAGTAACATAATCGGCGGCCAGCTTATTCTTTTTATAATTGCGGCCAGCGGTACCATCGAGAATTACCCGGGGTGGATTAGGAATAGCAAGAGTATTTTCCTGGTAGCGAACATTTTGTTTAAAATGATAATTGTTCAGTTCAAGGCCCACTCCATATTTCAGGTTCACCACATGCTTGATCGCATTCAGCTTTTGCATAAAGAACCAGATATTGATATTTCTTGACTTGCCGTCTTTCAGGTCAAACCAGGTCTTGTTGCTGCCGGGTGCATACGCCTGCGCAGCAGCGCTGCTGTAGTTGGTCTTATCGGTGTAATTGGAAAATCCGAAGTCGAATATCCACCAGTTGGTGGTCAGGTTGGAGGGTTTATCGCCACGGCGGTTGCGCATCTTATATTCTTTATCCTCCTTCATTTCTTTGTCCTTACTGCCGGCCTTGCGGATGATGACCATGCCACCGATGCGGATGGTGTCCTCAGCCGGTGGCTGGTTTTGCTTACCGGTGGTGTCTGTTTGTGCATGGCTGGCTACGATAGTGCATATAGCGATGCATAGGGTAGAAATCCTTTTCATTTTCATCTCGTTTTAATTTAATTAGTTTTTTGTTACGCTGCCTGTCCCGGTACATCCCGGAAGCTTTGGCGAAAGGTTATTTCATTTTGATAGAGAGACCGGCCACAAGCAACCTGTCCTCGCCATCGGTAGGGTCAATATTGGTTCTTTTTTCAAAGGTCCGTGTTACTTTCCGGAAGAAGCCACGGAGTTTGTTTTTCTTGCCACTACCATCATCGTTAAATGATGCTTGTACAATGTCTGACGGTTGAGCGTTTGCAGGTGTTACAATTTGTTTTGTTAAAGCATTTTGAAGAGTAGCATTATCAGGCAGGTTGACTTTTGCAGTAGCATTAGTTACCGCATTGGTATTGATGTTCGGGTTGTACAAAGGCTGTGGAAGGTTATTGGTTGGTTTAATGTTATCCTGCGTTACGGCAACATCATTCTTTACAGGCGCTGGAGAATTTTCCGGCAGGATTTTTTCTGGAACTGTTTTATCAACCTTTTGGGCAACAGGGCTATTTTTTTCTTTATATAAAGAAGGAATTACCTCCTGTTTGTTATCGTCGGTTATAATGGCGTTATTAACAGGGGTCGTTTCATTCGTTGTGGTGGCCACCTGGTTTTCAGCAACAGTTGAAGTGCCGGGAGCTGGTGAAACACTTTTTTGCTCCCCGGGATTTACTTTGGCTACACCATCTTTTTGAGTACCGGCAGGCTTATTGTTTAAAATAATGACCGTGGTAAGACCGATGAGAAGTAATAATATGGCAGCAGCAGCCCTCCATCTGATGAACGGAACAGCCCTTACCTTTTCTTCTTTGCGGTAAAGGGATTCTTTATACTTAAATTCAATGGGTTCCGGTTGCAGCCTGGTTTTTTGCAAGAGGTCCAGTTCTTTTTTAACAGCAGGATTGGCAGGAATAAACTGATCAACAGCAGCTTTTTGTGAGGTAGTTAATTCATTATCGGTATAAAGTACGAGCCATCCTTCATAGTTAAAGAGAGAAATGGGTGTTTCTCCATTTATTTTCATCAATTCTTCTTTGCCGGTAAAAGTAATGGCAGTATCAGGTTCCATTTTATATTGAAGCAGCGAATCAAGCTCGTCTTTCAGGTCGGGATTGTTTTGGAGAAACAGTTCCACCATGCGGCGATCTTCGCTGCCCAGTTCATTATCCATGTACAGGATAAAATACTCTTCGTAATTATGGCGGGTTATGCTCATGTTGTTCGTTGTCTGTTACTTGTTGTTCGGAAGACGGCCACCCATCATCGGCCAGCTTCTTATATTACATTTTCCATTTTTACTAAATATTCTTTCAATTGTACCCTTGCCCGGTGGAGGTAAACTTTTACCTGGCTGGGGTTCAGGTTCATGATCTGGCCTATTTCTTCATAACTGTATCCTTCATAGTCTTTCAGCAGTACCAATGATTTTTGTGTTTCGCTTAGCCGGTTCAGGGCCTCATCCAGCACTTTCTTCAGGTTATTGGCCGGCTGGTTCTGCACTTTTGTTTCCGCACTGAATTCATCCCGCAGTTGTATCCGCTTCACTTTGCGGATATGGTCGATCATCTGGTGATAAGCTACGGTAAAAAGATAAGATTTGCTTTTTTGATTATCTACTTCTTCCCGGTGGCGCCACATTTTTTCGAAGGCAGTTTGTACCACATCCCTTGCATCCTCCTCATGACGGAGGTTTTTCAGGATAAAGCGGTACACATTGTCTGCATACGCCGTTACACATTCATTGTATTCTCTTTCAGTCATACTACTTTGCTCTTTTCAGCGGTTCGCTGTTTGCTCCCCTGGTTTTGGTCAGCTCATTGCGGTCCAAAGCTTCATAGTACAAGGTAAAAACAGCCGGGAAAGCAGGTAAAGGTAAATAGAGGTATCTGCTTTGAAAAGTAAAACGCCCCACGGGCAATTAAGTTACACCGGGGGGCAATTATTTTTGATTGCTTATGTATTGAAAATCAATATACTGGAGAGGTAATGAAAATAAATTGGCGGGAAAGCGTCTCATTTACCATTTCACTGCTGTTGCCACCTTTATCCACACATTCAGGGGTAGCCGGGGTGTTTTTTTTGCAACAGGTTGGGTTTTCATTCACTGCAGCCGGGGAAGATCCCGGTAAAAAAATGCCGGCGGTGAGAAAAAGGGCCACAAAAGCCAGTATGAGCCAATATTTGCGTTGCATGGTGTTGGTTTTTGAATGGGACGAAAGTAGCTTCCCAAATGTTACAGCAAACCTAAAACTTCTTTTTCGTCCCGGCAATACCGTATTAAGGGGATTGTGGCTGCCCAAACCCGGAAGGAGAGATAGTAAATAGCGTTTCTGAAAGGCCAGTTGCCATATGGCCAGCAACTTAGCGGCACACCGTATATTTGTCTTTAAACAAGTCCATATGAACGAAAAACTGGTGCAACGCATTGCCAAAGAAGTAGAGGAAATAAAGTCATCAGGTCTGTATAAAACAGAAAGGGTGATCACCAGCCCGCAGGGTGCTGAGATCATTGTAAACGGAAAAACGGTACTGAATTTTTGTGCCAACAACTACCTTGGCCTGTCGAGCCACCCCAGAGTAATAGCTGCGGCCCATAAAGCTATCGAAGAAAGGGGGTACGGCATGAGCAGCGTACGCTTCATCTGTGGTACACAGGATATTCATAAAGAGCTGGAAGATAAGATCTCCGATTTTCTTGGTACAGAAGATACTATATTATACGCAGCGGCTTTTGATGCTAATGGGGGAGTATTTGAACCTCTTTTCAATGAACATGATGCCATCATCTCCGATGCGTTGAATCATGCTTCCATCATTGATGGAGTTCGTCTTTGCAAAGCACAGCGGTTTCGCTACGAGCATAATAATATGGAAGACCTGGCCGCAAAGCTGGCAGAAGCGGCGGGTTGCAGAAGCCGGATCATTGTTACCGATGGTTCATTTAGTATGGATGGAACTATCGCTCAGTTGGACAAGATAGTGGAGCTGGCAGAAAAGCATGATGCCTGCATTATGATAGATGAGTGTCACTCCTCTGGTTTCCTGGGCAGAACGGGCCGCGGCACCCACGAATACCGCGGGGTGATGGGTAAAATAGATATCATAACGGGTACTTTAGGAAAAGCCCTGGGCGGCGCATCCGGTGGCTTTACCTCCGGCAGAAAAGAAATTATTGATATGCTGCGTCAAAAATCAAGGCCTTATTTATTCAGCAACACATTGGCACCATCCATAGTAGGCGCCTCCATTGCCGTACTGGATATGCTCACAGAAACTACTGAACTCAGGGATAAACTGGAAAGCAATACCCGGTATTTCCGCACTAAAATGACCGAGGCCGGGTTTGACATCAGACCGGGTGACCATCCTATCGTGCCTATTATGCTCTATGATGCGGTGCTGGCACAAACGATGGCTGCCAAACTGTTGGATGAAGGCATTTATGTAATTGGTTTCTTCTTTCCGGTAGTGGCAAAGGGCCAGGCAAGAATAAGGGTGCAGTTAAGTGCGGCACATGAGCCGGCACATCTGGATAAAGCCATTGCGGCATTCACCAAAATTGGAAAAGAGCTGGGTGTACTGAAATAATGCCAATTAGGCAGTAAAAAGAACAGTTTTGCTACGACTTATGCAGGGGGTAAAATGCGTGGCACACCTGTCTTTCGGCTGGCGAATTCTACTATCGAAGTACTAAAATACCTTACTCCAGGGCATGATTCTTATGCCCATTGACATATATTTCTATAACCCAATACTTTTTTACCCTATCTGTCTGTATTCTTTTGTCCATCCCTACTGATTAGGTCCCTTATGCTTTATTACTTTCTTTCCCGTCGTTCCCTGATAGATAACCCGCAGATAAGCCGCTGATAAGTCGTAGATAAGCCGATGATAAGCCGGTATATAAGAAGCGGCTTATCTATGGGTTATCTGCGGGTCATCTCCCGCTTATCTGCATTTTGAACGCCTGTTTGTACTATGTCAGCCTCCCTGTTAAGGGCAGGCCAGGGTCAGCAAAACATGCTTTGGCTTAGTTGGTAAAAGGGTCTGGGCAATGTGGCAGGGTATTCCCGGTGTATCAGTCCCACCCTATGCGGGTCACTAAATAGCTTGTGAGGAGGAAAAGAATGGTTTTAATATATGCCTGGTGCAAGACTTTAAAGATTGCAGGTTTATAAAACAAAAAAAAGACGTTCAAAACCTGAACGTCTTTTTTATCAATATGGACGTCTTATTATTTAATTTTTAATTGTGCTGCAGCCGCCCTTAAAGCAGGGGCACCCACATGGTCTGCTTCCAGGTTTACAAGGAAACGGCCACCGGAAAAGAAAGTAACAGTACAGTCGTTAGATATTTTATCACAATGTTCAAATCCTTTTACCCCATTGCTCTCGATACTTTTGGTGTATTCTTCTTCGCTTTCCTGCTGAAAATTCATCAGCCCCATATATTGCATGGAATAGATACCGGCCCCACCTGGTCCGGCACAATCGTAGATGCTGAGTCTTACCTCAGTTGAGTCATTTAATTCATATTCACCGGTAGCCATACTTGCACCGGCGCTGGAGCTTACGTTGAAATCCTTTCTTTTAGCGCCCATGAGTGTTTCCGGAATAAGAGCTTTCAGTTCATCAAGACTGAGTGGAGTCAGTTTTCCGAGTTCGTCTTTCATTTTTTCCATGTCCTCGGCTACATTTTTCATTTGATTTACATCAATTGTAACGGCTCCTTTTCCATCTTCAGAAGGAATGGTAATCGTTTCTTTTGGTTTGTTATTATTGCAGGCGGCTATCAGAATGGCAGAAGCAGCCAGCAACAGAGAAAATCTTTTCATTATTATAAGTTTTGAGGCATAAAATTACTGTAATTAGTTTGTTTTGCATGAGTTAGCTTTTTGGGTTCTGCATTCTATAGATTAAAGGAATTAAGCCAGCGGCTGAATAATGGGCCTCAATTGCTATAGGGTTTTTACGATGCATCGAATAAATACTGGTCTTTCTTAAAAGATGTACAAAAAAAGAGCTGAAAAGTTATGAAAAGTAATTTCCCGGCACTATTTTCGTTACCTATCTACGATGGCATAAAACTCTACCCACCATTTTCCTCTGGAATTTCCTTAACTAATTTTTGACCCGTACGCTGTTGCTATGCGATGGTGGTACTAACTTTTTAAAAAAGAGTATGAAAAAGTTTTTGCTATGTTTTGCCCTCGTGGCCACTGTTATGTTCGTTTTTAGTTCCTGCGCTGCTACCAAAAGAGATTGCCAGGGAAATAAACATTACAAACAAAAAGGTGGTTTTTATATGTAGTGCAGCTGCCCCTTCAACATTATTTCAGTCCCGGTTATAACCGGGATTTTTTATTTTTAAAGCAAAAGCTGTTGTATGCGTACCATTATTGTTTTACTTCTTTCCTGTACCAGTTTCTTTTCGTTGAAAGCTCAGTTAAATGCCTTTCCGAAGAGCTGGGAGGGAAACTGGAAAGGAGAATTAAAATGGTTCAAAACCGGACAGACGGAACCACAAAAAGTAAACATGGAACTCCGCATCCACCCCGCAGACAGCGCCAACACCTGGTCATGGCAGATCATTTATGGGAAAGAAACAATTGATAACCGGCCATATAAACTTATACCAAAAGACACCAGTGGTATTCATTGGGTGATAGATGAAAATAATGGGATTGTACTTGATCAGTTCTGGGTGGCCAATAAGCTAAGCGGCGCTTTTACAGTGATGAATAACACCATTGTCAATAATTACTGGATAGAGAATGATACACTGATGATAGAATTCTACAGCATCAGTGCCAGGCCCATCGCTACTACCGGAAGCGGAACGGAGGATAGCCCTTCGGTGAATAGTTACAAGATAGGCAGCTATCAAAAAGCGGAACTGATTCGAAATAAATAGTCATCCGTTATTTTATTGTTGGGATCATACCACGGATGCCCATATCTACGACCTGCTCTCCTTTGCCTGGTTCCCAGCGGCCGTCATTTACTACTTCGGTCCATTCAAAACTTTTGTTAGTGCTTAATGATACTTCGATAACTATGTCGGAAGTCTCATTTCCGGTGATCTTCAATTTGCCGGGTGCAAATGCAGCCGTTACCACGCAAGAGCCGGCCGGAATAGGTGAAGTGGCAAATATCGGGTTGGGAACTGTGGTGGCACCAGCTGGTGCCTGCCCGGAAGTAATATATGGATAGTTAATGCCTCCAAAATTTACAGTCGTTTCAAAACCCCAGAAGCCCTGTGCCTTATTGGCATTCACTGTAAGAGTTTGATTTTTTATAGTATGGTTTTTTATATAGCTGCGGTAACCAATAAAAGAAGCCGCCGTGCCAGGAAAGGATTGCCTGATCGTAATGCCGCTTATCATGGTATCGATATAGTATTTCACTTCATAGTTCTGATAGGCCAGGGATACCCGCAGCCATTCGTACTCACCTGCCGCAATATTTTTGAGTGGAATGGAAAAGAAGGTCTCATTATTACCGGCGAAATTCGATTTCTCAAAATCAATGGCCGTAGCGCCGCCCAGGGAAGTTTCCGGGGCGTGATACAAAACTGCTCCGGCACCCAGTGCTGTCAAAGCCCCGGGAGCCAGCTCTACATAATGGGCACTCATTTTATTGAACAGCGGGCTTTGGCCTGCATTGCCCGCAGCTACGGCCTGTGGCTGACCTATATTGTTAAGCCTTGTCTGTGTGGAATCAAACTTAAATTTCAGTACCAGCTTTGCTTCAGATGTTCCCGTATTAGTGGTTTCTTTCTGGCAACTGGTAAATATAATAACGGCAAAGACTGTAAAAGTGAATACGAACCTCGTAATTTTTGGCATCCGGAGTTTTTTTGTTTAACGAAACAGACGGTTTAAAAATTGCCCTTTATTTTATCAAAGGCAAGCGGAGCAAAGACTTTGGGAGTACCTTTGAGCAAAATTTTTATTACCGATGAGATCCTTTGTGTACCTATGGCTGCTGGTTGTGTTATTTCAGTCCTGCTCGCCTAATAATATCAAAGAAGATAAGAGCCTGAAGAAGTATTTTGATGAGCACAAAGTAGAAGGTTGTTTTGCCCTGATGAACAATGCGTCAGGAAAATTTACAGTGCATAATTTCGGACGATACCGCGACAGCAGCTATACCCCTGCCTCCACTTTTAAGATCATCAATTCACTGATCGGTTTGCAAACCGGTAAAATTGTAAATGACAGTATGGTCATTAAATGGGATGGAGTAAAACGCTGGAATGATGACTGGAATAAAGACATAAACATGTATGAAGCCTTCAGGATATCTTCTGTGCCATATTACCAGGAAGTGGCCCGACGCATCGGTAAAGAAAAGATGCAGTATTGGCTTGACAGCCTGAAATACGGGGCCAAAAGTGACACATCGCTGTTTAAGATAAGTTCTGCAATTGATACTTTCTGGTTAGATAATACACTGAAAGTTACTCCCGACCAGGAGCTTGGTGTGGTGAAGCAATTATATTTTAACCAGCTTCCTTTTTTCAAAACCTACCAGGAAACGGTGAAAAGAGCAATGCTGTTTGAGAATAATACCAACTATCGCCTGGGATATAAAACCGGCTGGGGGTTCAAAGAGA
>CALSAT010000115.1:0-9655 GCA_943372905.1 Bacteroides fragilis
AATACCTATTTCTACAAAATCACCTTGGAGAAAAATACAACCTTCTGACTGCTGAGCTTGTAGCGAGAAACCGGACATAAAGTATAGCAACAGCATTACAAGCCTGAGAGAAGGGTATCGAGAAGATGATCGCATGGCATACTTAATAAGCAGTAGTAAAATCAGGTCTTTTGCTATATGAAAGGTAGGTGAAATCTTTTACGGCTAAAAGGCCGAAATGTAAAAAAAAATAAAATCTTTACGACAAAGGGCCGAATACCGCCTTTTGGCAGGTTTCGGCCCTTATAATGATGGAATGAAAGGCAGTTGTTATTTAGAAATTGCTTCCAGTACTTTCTGGTCAACGGTAACAGGATACTTTTTCCGGAGGAACTCATCCCATTCTTTTTCAAGGATGACCTGGTAATCGTTTATTACTAACCCTTTGGCTTCGTTGAAGCTTCGTTGTTTTGGCTCCGGGTATACCGCTACGATATAGGCAAATGAAGCTGTATTGTCGTTAGTATTCACCAAAGGGGTAGTGACCATGCCTGCTTTTGGCAACATTTTATTGAGGTTAGGTATTTGGTTCCACTCATACCGGGAGGAGTCGGCAATTACCTTTTCTGAAAACAGTTCAACATCCGTTCTCCAGCCAGCCGGTTTGTTTTTTACTTTATCAAATAAAGCTTTAGCCGTGTTCTCATCAGCGCAGAAAAAGAGAACTGCATCGGCGCTTTGCTTCCAGGTGTAGGTCTTTTTATTTTTCTCGTACAACGAACGTAAAGCAGCGCTGTCATTTTGGGCTTTGTTCCATACTTCCTGCTGCATGATCTCAAAGAAGAGATTGCCATCGGTGAATTCTACCATCTGTGTACGGAAATCATCACTGAAGTCTTCCAGGTGGTCTTTGTAATAATTCAGCAGGGAAAACTGGATCCACTCTTCTCTAACCTGTTCGTGAGGTTTGGCGCCGGTACCATCCTGCTTATAACGGTAGGTATTAGCATAGTTTACCCAGTGTGTGGCGTTGTATATAGAATCACCAATGCTGAACATGGGGGTGGTGGCGATAATAGTACGGCCGAGTTCTGTCATTGGTTTCAGGTCCAGCACACTATCACTCATAGCCCACATGGCGGCATCGCTGTACGGGAATTTTTTGAAACCCGCCTTGTCCATTACTTTTTTATAAATAAAATCACGGGAAGATTTCCAGCGTCCGTCCGTCATTATCTTCTGCTGCAATTCCTGCTGGTTGTTTTTATCATTCACATCTGACACCACGGGCTTTTTTGATATCCTTTTTATGATATGCCAGCCATGTGAGGTAAGAAAAGGTTTGCTTACGGCTTCATCTTTTGCCAGGGCCCAGAGGGCATTTTCGAAAGAAGGCTCGTATTGTCCCACACCGATATCTGGCATAATGCCATTGTTGGCGGCTGTTACATAATCATTACTGAAAGCATTTGCCAGGCGGTTGAAATTATCACCTGCCAGGATACGCTTGTACAGGGAATCCGCACGGCGGGCAATCTCTTTTTTCATTGCTTCATCGGCTCCGGGAGGAATGGCGAGCAGTATTTGTTGTGCCTTTATTTTACCGGCCGCTTTTCTTTCACCCATGTTCTTGAAAATATGATAGCCGATCTTGGATCGAACGGCCACTGAATATTTGCCAGTGGGGGTATTGTAAATAGCATTTTCAAATTCATAGGGCAGAGTGAAGACGGTAATATAGCCCAGTTCACCTTTATTCGTTTTGGCAGCTGGGTCATCGGAGTTATCGGCCGCTACCTGCAGGAAATCGTCTCCCTTTTGCAGGCGCTGAAATATCTCGTCTCTTTTTTTCTGTGCTGCAACGGTGTCGGGGAAACCAGTTGCGTTTCTGAATGAAATAAAAATATGGGCCACCCTGATGTCCTTTTGGCTGCGTTGAAACGCCTCGGCCGTCATCCGGGTCATCATGTCCGGATCGGTCATATAATTATCTGCGATCTGGGTGCGAAGGTTCGCCACTTCTATTTTCAGGTGTGGAAGGGTATCGTAATGACGATCATAGGCCTGGCGGATCTTCAGCCGGGATTTGATATAAAGATCCAGGTATTCGCTGATGGATTTAGCCTTGTTGGTAACAGGCTGCACATTGTTCTTATTATAGGCCCGGAGAAACTCTTTTGCATCAACTGCATAGTTGCCATAGGTAAAAAGGGTTTGGGAAGAAGCTGAGATCATTCCGGCACAGGCGATGATCAAAGCAAGGAATTTCTTATTCATATTAAGGTTACTGGTTTTATAATAATTGGATATTTAATTACTGGCCTTTCAGTTTCAGTTGTAACACCTCGTCTATCTGCTGGTAGGTCAGCTTTTTTGCGACGATCCTTTTGTCTTTGTCAAGCAAATATAATGTAGGGAAAGACTGCACATCGTACAACTGAGAGTAGCCGGGTATGCCCGCATCTATCCTTGATTTATCATCGGCTTTGGAGTAATATACATGAGTCCACGACTGAAGATGCTGCTCATTAATGAAAGCCAGCCAGTCTTTTTTCCCACCGTCAGTTTCTTTGGCTACAGCAAATAATTTCAGACCAGCCGCTTTCCATTTGGCCGTGTAAAAAGAGTCAAGCTTAGGCAACACTTCTTTACAATGACCACAGGTAGGGTCCCAAAATGCCACAATGATATACTCAGCGGGTATGGCATACAAAGAAGTAAGGGTGCCGGAAGAGTCGGGTAATTCAATATCCGATGCCGGGGTGCCCATGATATTAGCCATCAGGCTGTAGGCACGGTTGGTGATGGTCTTGCGCCCTGCTTCATTCAGCCAGCTATAGTTTTTATTGGCAAAATATTTTTCAAACAGGTGGACAAAAATGGCATCTTCCCACATGTATTTCTGGTTCAGGTAGCGGTTCACAAATTTTATCAGCAGGAAGCGGCTCATTTCCTCGTTGATACTGGCATAGCTAAGCATCCAGTCTATTTCCTTGATGATAGAGTCTGGTTGGGGTTGTACCAGTTGGGTAAAATATTTATCCAGTTTATCATCAAAAAATGGAGTGTAGGCCAGTCGCCCATCCCAGAAACTTACGCCATCCCAATAATGACTTTTGAAATAAGTATATGCGGCCATCGAATCTTCCTTATTGGCAGGGTTTCTCATTTTACCGGTCAGTTCCGGTTCACGCATACACATCAGCAGGGCAGTAAGAATTGTGCCCGGATGTTTTTTGATCAGTTCTTCCCGTTGGGCTTTTACCACATTATCAATTTTAATGAGTTCTTCTGTAAGGCGTGTCGAATCTGCTTTATTGGGTGCAGCCTTAAGCTCTTGCTGCAGTTTATTGATGTCTTTACCCTTGGTGACCATGAATTGCTGGTAGTTCACAAAAAGCTCATTGTCAGTAGAGTTGACAAATTTGGCACCTTTGGCTATGGTAGCCGTATCGGCAGTTACCGTAAATTTTTGCTGTTTGTCCACCAGTATTTCAAAAAAACCGGATTTGTTCGGATAGCCGACGAGATAGATGCCTCCCTGCAGGGGTTTGGTTCCTTTAAAAACGGCTTCACTTTTATCATTCAGCAATGCCGAATCAATAATGGGATAGGTTTTCCCAAAATAATGGCCCAGGTAGATATATTGGTTCTTAAAGGGCTTGAAGGTCACTTTGATCTCATAACCCGTTTGTCCAAGGGCGGACAAAGTCAGTAATAAACTCCATGTTGATAAAATCCTTTTCATAAGTCAGAATGAGGGAGGTAAAGATAAGTTGAACGCTCAAAAGTTCAGAGTTTTACGACAGAAGACATTTGAGGATAAAAAATGGTTGTAATGTAATGATTCTTAAGTTTTGGCGCAGAGGGAACCGGTTGACGGCCATCCAACTTTAATCTCTTAAACCTCAAACCTTAAACATATTTTTGCGCCGTGAGAAAAAAGAAAAAAAATATTGTACTGGAAAGGGTGCTGGTTGCGGATTATGCTGCGGAAGGTAAGAGCCTGGCCCGGGTGGATGGCAAGGTTATTTTTATAGAGAATGCAGTGCCGGGTGATGTAGTGGATGTGCGGCTATTGAAAAGCAAAAAAGATTGGGCAGAAGGGGTGGTTATACTTACCCATAGCTATTCAGCTGACCGGGTGGAACCCTTTTGTACCCATTTTGGCATATGCGGCGGGTGCAAATGGCAAATGCTGCCCTACGGGAAGCAGCTGCAGTACAAGCATACACAAGTGGAAGAAACGCTGAAGAGGATCGGCAAGGTATCTTTGCCGGAGTTCATGCCCATTATGGGGGCGCCGGAAACAGTCCATTACCGTAATAAGATCGAATACACTTTTGGAACAAAGGAGTTTACGAGGGAGAAGCCAGCCCGTCTGGATGCGGTCTCCTCAAACCCCTCCGAAGGAGGGGGTTCAGACTCCGACCGGTCTAAGGAGTCTTTTGTAAAGGCGAAGTCTGAAGTCCCCTTTGCGGGTGGATTCAGGGGGGCTGGCTTTCATGCCAAGGGCTTCTTCGACAAGATCGTGGATATAGAGCAATGCCACCTGCAATCAGAACCGACCAATGCGATACGCCTTGCGGTAAAAGCATTTGCTATAGAAAATGACTGGAGCTTTTATGACATAAGAAACCATGTCGGCTTTCTTCGTACGATGCAGGTGCGGCTTTGCACCACCGGTGAGCTGATGGTGAACATTGTGGTGGGTGAAGATGACGGAGTGAAAATACAAGCGTTGATGGAATATGTGGCAAAAGCATTTCCGGAGATCACTACGCTGCTGTATACGGTAAATATTAAGTGGAATGACAGTATGCATGACCTGGAACCGGTGATTTTTAAAGGTAAAGGGTATGTAATCGAAAAATTGTCTGGTGAAGACGGCGGAAGGGAATACCAGTTCAAGATCGGCCCCAAATCGTTTTTTCAAACTAATACAAAGCAGGCAGAACGGCTGTACCGGGTGACAAGGGATTTTGCAGAACTTAGCGGAAATGAAACGGTGTATGATCTGTATTGCGGCACCGGAAGCATTGGCATTTTTGTAAGCGAAAAGGCAAAGAAGATCATTGGTGTGGAAATGATAGAAGCGGCGATAGAGGATGCGAAAGAAAATGCAACGCTTAATGATTTATCTTCTACAGCTTTTTTTGCCGGCGATGTGATCGATATTTGTAATGATGCTTTTTTTGCCGCCCATGGCAAACCAGATGTCATCATCACCGATCCGCCCCGGGCCGGTATGCATGAGAAACTGGTGCAGAAAATCCTGGATATGGCTGCTCCAACGGTGGTGTACGTAAGCTGCAACCCCGCCACCCAGGCAAGAGACCTGAATTTACTGGATGAGAAATATGTGGTAACAAAAGTGCAGCCGGTGGATATGTTTCCGCACACACATCATATCGAGAATGTGGTGCAGCTGAAATTGCGATCATAAACCTTCTATATGCCAAAAAAGCTTTTACCCATCTTTATAGTTGTTGCTTTTTCATTGTCCCTGCAAGCACAGGAAAAAGAATTGCCCAAAGAATTAGAACCCTACCTGCTACAGGGCTATGAAATGCTTGATTTTGGAAAAGGTGATCTGAACGGGGATAAATTACAGGATTACATACTGGTAATGAAAACTAAGGGGGAAGACACCATAACTTTTGAAAACCCCGAATGGGAAGCGGCCCGCCCTGTATTATTACTCCTGCGCCAACCCGGCGGTGGATTAAAGGCGGTCACTACCAATACTGCTGTAATACCCTGCCGCCTGTGTGGCGGTATGATGGGCGAGCCGTATGAGGCATTGGTGGTAAAAACAAATGAGTTTTCCTTTTCTTCTTATGGCGGCAGCAGCTGGAGGTGGGAACAAACAATCACCTTCCGGTATGATAAGCTAAAAAAGGACTGGTTTCTGCAAACACATGATATTACGAGCTTCCAGGCGGGTGACCCGACTACCACCACCACTAATACTAAAATAGAAAGAAGTGAAGCAGGTGATATAACATTCGCCAGGTACAACCCTTACTATAATACAGACAGCAGTTACTGGCAGGTGAAAGTGACTAAAACGTTTTTCTTTGAAAGCCCCAACCTACAGTCCAAGCCCAAGAAAGCTTATATGTTAAAGGGCGATGTGGTGAAAGGCTATAAAGCATTCAAGAACTTCGTGGAATGTACTTTTGAGAACAGTAAAGGTACCATCACTACGGGTTTTATATTAAAGAAAGACCTTGTGTTATTGCCGGGCAGTAATGCTGCCGCCATTCAATAAGACTTATTTTTGCCCTATGAGTAATTTTCGTTTTACCCGGCCGGACCGTTTCCCGCCGATCGTTAAGAATCTGATCATTATAAATGTATTAGTATGGGTGGCTCAGCTTATTTATGATAAGCAATGGGGGCTCACAATAAAGATAGGCTTGTGGCCAATAGAGACGCCTATGTTTAAGCCCTATCAAATTGCCACTCATATGTTTGCCCATAGTACTTATGATATAAGGGGACAAATAGTTTTCTTTCATATCCTGTTCAATATGTTTGGCCTCTATATGTTTGGCCGGATTTTGGAAAATGTATGGGGTGCTAAACGTTTCCTTTTCTTCTACCTGGCCTGTGGAGTAGGTGCAGCCGCAGCGCATCTCATTATGCAAAGTCTGATGGGAGAGTACTCTTTTGCCGTGGGTGCCTCTGGCGCAGTGATGGGAGTCTTTGTTGCCTTCGGATACCTTTTCCCCAATACTGAGCTCTACCTTATGTTCATTCCTGTTCCGATAAAAGCCAAATGGGCCATGATTGGACTGGTGGCTATTGACCTTTTTGGTGGATTTGCGAAAATAAGCGGTGACAATATTGCTCATTTTGCCCACTTAGGCGGGGCCCTTACAGGATTTTTACTGGTACTATTCTGGAACAAAACGAACCGTAAGACGTTATATTGATCATAAACAAGTCTTTCGGTGGTCCCTATAAAAAAACGACCTTTGTAATTCACTATTCACCTGATGCCTTATACAGAACGCCAATACAGACAACGGATCACCCTCGGACAAAGCGGCAATGCCCTTATCATGCTGATCGCTGTTTGCCTGATCGTGTTTGTAGGGCTGGCATTTATGAGGGCCGTCTGGTTTTATCGTTTCCCGAAAGAAATTGCACCAGCTCTTTTTGAAAAAAATGTGCTGGGACTATTTACCCTGCCTGCCGATACCAGTAAGCTGTTGTACAAACCCTGGACCATCATCACCCACATGTTTGTGCATGATAATATCTGGAAAGTATTTGCAAACATGCTATGGTTATGGACCTTCGGCTATATTTTGCAAGACCTGACCGGTAACCGCAAGATCATCCCGCTTTTTATTTACGGCGCCGTGGGCGGGGCTATCGCTTTTATTTTAGCGTATAATTTTTTACCCTCGTTACAAGTGTATGAACCGGTGGCTGTGTCTGCCGGTGCTGCATCTGGTGTAATGGCTATTGCCGTGGCCACTACTTTATTATCACCGGGGTACCGCATCTTTCCGCTGATATCCGGTGGGATACCTCTGTGGGTGTTAACGGCCATCTATGTTTTATCTGACCTTGCTACTGTATCAATTAGTGATACGGGAACGCTTATCACCCATCTTGCCGGAGCTGTAACCGGATTCCTGTTTATTTACTTTATGAAAATGGGGTATGACTGGAGCGAATGGATGAGTAATTTCTTTGACTGGATCACCAACCTGTTTAATCCTGATAAACCAAAGAAGGGAAAAAGCATTAAAGAGGAGCTGTTTTATAAATCTGCTTCCGCTCCTTATAAAAAGACAATGAATGTGACCCAGCAACGGGTGGATGAGATACTGGATAAAATAAACCAGCACGGCTATAATTATCTGACTGAAGATGAGAAAGAATTGCTGGAGCGGGCCAGTAAGGAGGAATTATAGAGCATCTGTGATTGGTGAGTTTTGGGTTGTGAGACTTTAAACGGCTATCCCTGAAAACAACCAAAAGGTTTATCGCAGTAAATCCATTTTGAATCTTAGCATAGCCCGGGGCTCTTCCTGCAGCTCATTGCTTTTTCCGTAATTTGCATCAATGGCCATCAGTTTTCGTGTATTCACCAGGCGTTTTTTTTTCTTCGCTAATATTGCGGTGGTATTTTTTTTCCTGCTTGCCTGCCTGGTACCTTATCTTGATCCGCAACGGTGGTGGTTTATCTCTTTCCTGGGGCTTGCTTTTCCTTTCTTATTGTTCTTTGTCATCCTCTTTCTTGCAGCCTGGTTGATAGTGCTGAAACCCCGCTTTTCCCTGCTCTCAGGCATTGCCCTGCTGCTGGGTATTAAAAGCATAACAGTGTTCCTGTCTTTTCATACGCCGAAGGCTTTTGTTTATAAAAAAGAACCGGGATCGATCAGGGTGGTTAGCTGGAATGTGGCCCGCTTCATCGAACTGAAAAGAAATACTAATGCCGGCAGTGAGAAGCGGCTGAAGATGTTTGAGCTGATCAAAAAACAGGATGCCGATGTGCTATGCCTGCAAGAGTTTCATACCTCTACGAATCCGGTTTTTTATGACAACATAGAACCGATACAAAAAGAGCTGGGCTATCCATACTATTATTTTTCCTTTGATGAAGATGGTGATCAGCATTATTATAGTTCTATCATTTTTTCCCGCTATCCAATTATTGATAGTGGTAAGATAAGATACCCGCGGCCAACACTGCCGGATGTGCTGCTCCAGGTGGACCTGAAAGTAAATAATGACACCATCAGAGTGTACACTACACATTTGCAATCCAATCAATTAGGTAAAAAGGAGTATGAAAGCCTGGAAAAGATCAAAAGCGGCGATGATAGCCTGGTGTCTAATTCAAAGAACATTTTATCAAAGATGAGAAAGGGTGTTTCTTACCGGGGCATCCAGGCTGATATTGTAGATGAGGTGCTGGACAATTCTCCTTACCCGATAATATTTTGCGCCGATCTGAACGATGTGCCTAATTCTTATACTTATTTTTCTGTGCGGGGTAATTTACAGGATGCTTTTTTGAAAAAGGGATTTGGTATTGGCAGAACCTTTTCTGCCATTTCGCCCACTCTTCGTATTGATTATATTTTTGCCGATAAGCAATTCCGGATACGACAGTTCAACCGCATTGTAAAGAACCTTTCGGACCACTACATGCTGGTGGCCGACCTGGAGTTGAAAAAATAAATGAAAAAGAGTATCTTCGGTGAAATGTTAAGTATTATTCTTTATAGTTGTTGTTGCTCCTGTTGCTGAGCAATCCAGGCTGTGTCTCTGTGCAGTCCTTTATTTCCTAAACTATTTTTCTTCATCTTTGCCAAACCGGATTTACTGCAGTTGAACAGAACGTCCCCCATTCGGACGGGGCTGGCAGCTACAAATGTTCAACCGGGGAACAGAAGCCGACAAAATACTATCATGAGCGAATTGAAAATTTATAATACCCTATCGAGACAGAAAGAGGTCTTTGAACCCATTTTACCCAACCATGTGGGCCTTTATGTGTGCGGCCCTACAGTATACAGCGATGTACACCTGGGCAACTGCCGTACTTTTATCTCCTTCGATATCATCTACCGTTACCTGAAGTATCTGGGGTATAAGGTGCGCTATGTAAGGAACATAACTGATGCGGGCCACCTGGAAGGTGACCGTG